>JASHPP010000838.1 GCA_030038035.1 Trebonia sp. | reverse complement strand
TCCGGCACCGGCCGGCACCCCTGGACCCCCGCACCCGACCCACCAGGCCCCGGCGGGGGGCGCGACGGGCCAACCCCGGGCCAGCAGGCACAGCTGGCGGACCTGCTCCGTCGGCTCAGCCTCACCCTGCGCCCGATCGCCTCCGGCAGCTGCGAGCACCGGCACCGCGAGGACCGCTACACCCCCAGCCGCACGCTCAAGCACCTGACCAGGGCCCGCACCGCCACCTGCTCGGCCCCCGGCTGCGGCGCCCAGGCCTACCACTGCGACCTGGACCACACCCGCCCCTACCCCGACGGCATCACCTGCGAATGCGACCTGGCACCGCTATGCCGCCGCCACCACCGGTGCAAGCAGGCACCCGGCTGGCGGGTCGAACAACCCGAACCCGGCATCATGCGCTGGACAACCCCAGCCGGACGTGTCTACACCACCACGCCCACCATCTACGACCTGTGACTCGTGAGGATGACGAGTCGCTGGGTCGCCCGGGTCATCGCGACGTAGCGGTCGACCGCTCCCTCGATGCCCGCGCCGAACGCCTCCGGGTCGACGAGGACGACCAGGTCGAACTCCAGCCCCTTGGACAGTACCGGGGGCAGCGAGCGGACGCGGGACGTCGCCAGGAAGGCGGGATCACCGATGACGCAGGCGATCCCCTCGCCATGCCCGGCGAGCCATGTGCCGAGGATCGAGCCCAGCTCCGAAGCGGATCCGCGGACGACGGGGACGCCGGTGCTGCGGATGGACGTCGGCACGTTGGCGTCGGGCAGCACGGCCCGGATGACCGGCTCGGCCTCGGCCATGACCTCTTGCGGCGTCCGGTAGTTGATGCTCAGGGAGGCCAGGGTGATCTGGCTGAGCCCGACCCGTTCCAGCCGTTCCTGCCACGACTGCGTGAACCCGTGCCTGGCCTGGGTGCGGTCCCCGACGATGGTGAAGCTCCTGGACGGGCACCGCAGCAGCAGCAGCTGCCACTCCGCGTCGGTCAGTTCCTGAGCCTCGTCGACGATGACGTGCGCGAACGGGCCGGCGAGCAGCTCCGGGTCAGCGCTCGGCAGCGCCGCCTCGTCGACGAGGGCGTCGCGGAAGTCCTCGCCGCGCAGCATCGTCACCAGGCCGACGCCGTACTCGTCGTCGGCCGCCTCGATGAGGTCGTCCACCACCCGGGCCATCCGTTCCCGTTCGGCCGCGACGGCGGCGGAACGCTGACGCCTGCGCCGTGCCGCCTCCGGGTCGCCGAGCCGGTGCCGCGCGGCGTCGAGGAGCGGCAGGTCGGACACCGTCCAGGCCCTGGCGTCCTGGCGCTGCAGCCGCCGGACGTCATCGGCGCTGAGCCACGGGGCGCACTTGCGCAGGTAGGCAGGCACCGACCACAGGTCCGCGACGAGGTCAGTCGCTTCAAGCAGCGGCCACGCCCTGCTGAACGTCGCGCGCAGCTCCTCGTTCCGCCGCAGCGACCTGCGGAGCTGGCCAGCCGGGACGTCATCGTCGTCCTGCTTGTCCGCCAGCACAGTGAGCAGTTCCTCCCAAACCTGGTAGCGCGCCTCGTTGTGCGGGGTGCCGGGTTCCGCCGCCTCGAACGCCAGCGCCCAGTCGGAGGCATCCAGCCAGATGTCGGACCAGTGGGTCTCGACCGTCATCCCCGCGGCGGGCGGCTGCTCGTAGAACCTGACGGCCGCGTCGATCGCCTGAACCAGGTCCGCGGACGACTTCAGGCGGGCCACGTCCGGATCGGTCTCCGGCGCCGCCGCGGCGCCCTCGGGGACGAGGTCCCGCAGGGTGCAGGTCTGCACGCCCTCCTCGCCGAGGCTCGGGAGCACGTCGCTGACGTAGGCCAGGTAGGGCTGGTGCGGGCCGACGAACAGCACGCCGCCCCGGCGGTGACCGAGGCGAGGATCGGCGTACAGGAGGTAGGCGGCGCGGTGCAGGGCCACGACCGTCTTTCCCGTACCAGGGCCGCCGTCGACGACGAGAGCCCCGCGCGACCCCGCGCGGATGATGGCGTCCTGGTCGGCCGCGATCGTGGCGAGCACGTCCCGCATCCGGTCCGGCCGGCTGCCGCCCAGGCTGGCGATGAAGGCCGACTGGTCGTCGAGCGCGGCGTGCCCGGCGAGCCCGTCCTGGGTGAACACCTCGTCCCAGTAGTCGCTGACCCGGCCGCGGGTCCAGCGGTACCTGCGGCGGCTCGCCAGGCCCATCGGGTTCGCGTGGGTCGCGCCGAAGAACGGCTCGGCCGCGGCGGAACGCCAGTCGAGCAGCAGCCGGCGGCCCGCGCTGTCCCGCAGGCCAAGCCGCCCGACGTACGCCGGCTCCGGGCTGTCCGCGCCGACCATGCGCCCAAGGCACAGGTCCAGGCCGAAGCGGCGCAGGGCGCGCAGCCGGGCGGTCAGCCGGTGGATCTCCACGTCCCGGTCCAGCGCCTGCTGGCCGATGCCGCCTGGCGCCCTGCGCTCGGCGTCCAGGCGGGCGGACAGGCCGGCGATCGTCTGCGACAGGCTCTGCGCGATCGCCGCGAAGTGCCGCTCGTCGCCGCCGATCAGCGCCGGGCCGGCCTTGGCGGCGAGGTGGTCGGGAAGGTCGAACGCGCTGGTCGAAAGGGGACTCACGCCATCAGCTCCGATCCGCATAATCGCTGGCAACTGACCTCGGCCAGCGATTATGCGGCACGACCCGGGTCTTGCGGCAAGCCCCCCTGTGCGCTATAGGTTGAAAATGGAGGGACCGAACGGGCCCTAGGGAATCGTCCAGGCCCGTTCCGGGGTGACCCGCAGCGCCACGCTGAAATTCTCGTCGAGCCACTGCAGCGAGCGGCCCATGTACTCGACGGCCGGCGCGTACTTGTCGAGCAGGCCGGGATAGCGCGACGGCGGCGGGGCATCGGGCACCAGTTTCGCGCGGCCCGCGATCACCACGATGTCACCGCCGCCGGGTCCGGTGTCGAAGTGCACGGACACCTTGTCGTTGACCGCGATATGCCGCTGCTTGGCCCCCTGGTTCAGGCTGTAGATCGTGATCCCCGAACCGTCCCAGACAAACCAGACAGGGCGCGGCGCGGGCCGCCCGGTCGGCGTCACGGTGGTGAGCCAGGCGATCTGGTCTCCGATGAGGTGGCGTTCGATCTGCTCGGTTAGAACGAATCCCATGCGGCCCATCCTCTCAGTTGCCTGGCTGCCCATGGGCCGCCGACGGCCACATGAAAACGCGGCCGCTTACGACAGCGGCAGCGCGTTGGCCCGCACCACGCTCGCATAGAACTCGCCGCTGCGCTTGAGAATCCGCCGCTGCGTGCCGAAGTCCACGTAGACAAGCCCGAACCGCTTCGCGTACCCCTCGGCCCACTCGAAGTTGTCGAGCAGCGACCAGGCGAAATAGCCGCGCAGGTCCACCCCGTCGGCGATCGCCTGGTGCAGCGCCGCCAGGTGGTCGCGCAGGTAGGCCACGCGCTCGTAGTCCTCGATCGTGCCGTCCTGCGTCACGTAGTCGTACCACGCGGACCCGTTCTCCGTGACGTACAGCGGCAGCCGCGGCGCCTCCTCCCGCAGCCGCGTCATCAGTTCATACAGCGCGCTGGAATCGACCAGCCAGTTCATCGCGGTGACCGGCATGTCCTCGGGCTGCACGAGCACCTGGTCCGGGCCGATGAGGCGCTCGCCGCGCCGCGGCTCGCCGTCGGGCCTGATGCCGACGTACTGCGGCGCGTAGAAGTTGACGCCAAGGAAGTCGATCGGCGCGGTGATCAGGCCGAAGTCGCCGTCGTGCACCAGGCCAGGCACCTTGGCGGGGGAGAAGCTGGCGGTCAGCCGCTGCGGGTACTCACCGCGCAGCAACGGCCCGAGGTAGACCCCGTTCTGCCGCGCGTCGAGCTCCGCCGCCAGGTCGGCGGCCGCGGGGGACGTCGCCCGGATCACGGCGAGGTTGAGCGTGATGCCGACCTGCGCCGCCGACGGGCTCGACGCGCGCAGCGCCCCGACCGCGCGGCCGTGCGCGAGCAGCAGGTGGTGGTTGGCCGCGACCGCCTGGGCGGGGTCGGTGACGCCGGGCGCGTGCCTGCCGTCCCGGTACCCGACGTGCGCGACGACCCACGGCTCGTTCAGCGTGGTCCACCGGTGCACCCGGTCGCCAAGCGCCTCGCCGGCGATCGCGGCGAAGTCGGCGAAGATCTCGGCGATGTCCCGCATCGCCCAGCCGCCCTTGTCCTGCAGCGCCTGCGGCAGGTCCCAGTGGTACAGCGTCACCACCGGGTCGATCCCCGCCTCGAGCAGGGCGTCCACAAGCCGGTCGTAGTAGTCCAGCCCGGGCTGGTTGGCCTGGCCGCGCCCGTCGGGCTGGATCCGCGGCCAGGACAGGCTGAACCGGTAAGCGCCGGCGCCGAGCCGCCGCAGCATCGCGATGTCCTCGGGGTAGCGGTGGTAGCTGTCGCACGCCACGTCGCCGGTTTCCCCGTGCCAGGTCTTCCCAGGGATGTGGCTGAAGGTATCCCAGATCGACGGCCCTTTCCCGTCGGCCTCCGCCGCCCCCTCGATCTGGTAGGCGGCCGTGGCCGCACCCCAGAGGAACCCGTCGGGGAAGCGGAGCTGGTCTGCTGTGCTCATGCGCTACCTCCTGCGCGCTCGCCAGGCAATGGCTAAAACAAGGCTAAACCGTTTTAGTACATCATGCCGCCGGCCTACCCTGTCCAGGTGATCGAGATTCGCGCCGGCTCGGCAACGGATGCGACCGCGATCGCGCGCGTGCGCAGGGAAAGCTGGCACGCCGCCTACAAGGGGATCATCGCGGCCCCCATCATCGACCGCGCGACCGCCCTCGGCGGCGGCGCGGCCGACCCCCCGCCCTATCGCCGCACCCTGGTGGCGGAGGCGGGCGAGCACCCCGCCGTCGTCGGTTTCGCCTCCTATGGCCCCGAACGAGCCGTGGCGCCTCCCGCGGCCCACCCGCTCACCGCGGACGGGGTGACCGGCCAGGTGGGGGAGCTGTACGCGCTCTACGTGACCCCGCAATGGTGGTCGGCCGGCGTCGGCCGCGCGCTGATGGGCTCCGTGCTCGCCGCGCTGGCGTCCGACGCCTACCGGCGAGTCGTGCTGTGGGTGCTCGCGGACAACGCCCGGGCACGGCGGTTCTACGAGCGCGCGGGGTTCGCCCCGGACGGCGGCACGAACGTGATCACCGGCCTCGGCGGCGTCCTCGAGGTCCGCTACGCCCGCGCGCTGTCAGGCGAGCATCTTCTGGATCGCCTGCCTGGTGACGCCTAGCTGCCTGGCGATATCCGCCTGGGAGAATCCCTCGTCGATGAGGCCGCGCAGCAGGTCGCGCCGCTGCGCGTGCAGCTGCTGCGCGCGCCTGACGTGCTCGAGCGCCTCGGCGCGGACCTCCCTGATCCGCTGGAAGGTCTCCTGGTGCGCCTGCGGGTCTGGGTTCTTTGCCATGGGCCCATGATGACAACATTGGGTTGTCAATGTCAACCCCTAGTTGTCTGAGATACTGGCGCGGTGACCGCCCGCGCCCCCGCCGAGCGCACCCCCGCGCAGCTGCAGTGGCTGCGGGTCAACGCCCGCGTGCGCGCCAGCCGGCCCGAGCTGTCGGTTCGCGCCGCGGCGCGGTACCCGGCGCAAGCCAGCGTCGCCGGCACCCCGCTGCTCGCCGCCGGCTCGTGGCGGCCGGCGGCCCCGGTGCCGCTGACGGACGTCCGGCTCGAGTTCCGCCCGCAGCCCCCGCCCGCCGTCCTCGACGTGGCGCGCGTCGCGCCGTACCTGCTGCCAGAGCGCGGCGACGGCACCCGCTACCGCCGCTACTGCGACGTGGTGGCCGACCTCGCGCCGCCCGCCATTTTCCACAATCGCCCCATCTACCGGCTGACCGAGGCCGACCTGGCCGGGACCGCGGCCGGCGCGGGCCCCCGCCTGACCTTCACCCGCGGCCGGTACTTCGACGCCGTGGACATCGGCGGGGCGGTCGCGCACGAGTACGCCGCCGGGCGGGAACAGCGGCTGCGGGCCGCCATCGGCGACCCGTGCGACCTGGGCGCCCGGCCGTCGGCGATGGCCGTCGCCACGCTGCTGCTCCGGCACGACGCTGCGGCGGGCACGGCGTCGTTCCCGCTGCACTGGCGGGACCCGGCGCGGGTCGGGCACGCCGGCGGCATGGTGCAGGTGATCCCTGTCGGCATCTTCCAGCCGTCCGGCGAGGCCCCGTGGAACGAGGCCAACGACTTCGACCTGTGGCGGTGCGTGCTCCGCGAATTCGCCGAGGAGCTGCTCGGCGCGGACGAGGACCACGGCAGCGAGGAAGCGCCGATCGACTACGCGCGCTGGCCGCTCGCCAGGGCGATGACGGACGCGCTCGCGGACGGCCGGATCCGCGCCTACTGCCTGGGTCTTGGCGCCGACCCGCTCACGCTCGCGGTGGACCTGCTCGCCGTGGCGGTGATCGACGCCGCGCTGTACGACGAGCTGCTCGGCGGCGCCGTGTCGGCCAACGCGGAAGGCACGGTCCTGCCGTCCCGCCCGTTCGAGGAGGCGGCGGTGGCCGAGCTGATCGCCCGCCACCCCGTCCAGCCCGCGGGCGCCGCCCTGCTGCGGCTGGCCATCGCCGCCCGGCGGGTGCTGCTCGGCGGGTTACCAGCCCCGCTCGCGCCACTGCGCCAGGTGCGGCCGCTCGGCCCCCAGCGTGGTGTCGTTCCCGTGCCCCGGGTACACCCAGGTGGCGTCGGGCAGCCGGTCGAAGACCTTGCCGACCACGCCGTTGTACAGGGACGTGAAGCGCTCCGGGTCCTGCTGGGTGTTGCCGACCCCGCCGGGGAACAGGCAGTCGCCTGTGAACAGGTGCGGCTGCGGACCACCGGCCGCGTAGCACAGCGCGATGCTGCCTGGCGTGTGGCCGACCAGGTGAATCACCGACAGCGACGCGTCGCCGAACCTGATCGTGTCCCCGTCCTCGACGAGCTCGTCTGTCGCCACCGGGATCCCCGGCGCGTCCAGCGGGTGCGCGACCGTGGCGGCGCCGGTCGCCGCGCGCACCGCCGCCAGTGCCTGCCAGTGGTCGGCATGCTGGTGCGTGGTCACGATCCGCTCGACCGGCGTGGCGCCGATCATCTCAAGCAGCCGCTGCGGCTCGGCCGCGGCATCGATCAGCAGCCCCTGCCCGGTGCCTGAGCAGCGCAGCAGGTAGGAGTTGTTCTCGTAAGGCCCGACGGCGATCTTCGTCACGGTCACGCCGTTGATCTCCCGCGTGTCCGCGGGCCCGCCGACACGCACCTCTCCTGTGTAGGTCACAGCGCAAACCTATCCCGAACGCTCCTGGGCGACTGCGGCAGGCAACCGGTTCCCCGGGACAGCCTGCGCCAGCGCCCCCGGGTAGAACCGCCGCGCCACGTCGAGCACCTCCGCGAGCGGCGGCCACCAGCGGCCCTGCCGCAGCGACCCGAGCGCGGACAGCAGCCCGGCCGCCTGCTCGGCGGGGGCCGACTCGGCCGCCGCGACCACGCTCACCCGGTGCGGCCGCACCGAGCGCAGCGGTCCCAGGTAGAAGTTTTCTTCTGCCGCGCCGTCCGCCGCCAGCACGAGGTAATAATCGGGCAGCTCGAAGCGTTTCGCGCGCCAGGCGGCCAGCGCCTGCGCGGCGGCCAGCTCGAACGCCTCGCTGCCGCACGGTTCGGCCGCTATCTCCCACATCGCCTGCCACTGCGCGGCGACCTGCGCCAGCGGGTCGGCCGTCACGAGCACGTAGGGCGAGGAGATGCCCGCCGCCCTGCGCAGCGCCCCGGCGGCCGCCTCGATCACGTCCGAAGGCCCGCCAGGCCCGCCGGGCCCGCCGTCGGCGCCGCCCTCGGGCGTGACCAGCGACACGTTCATCGACCTGCTCACCGCGCTCAGCAGCCCCTGCGACGCATGCCCGGCCAGGACCACCACGGTAGCGGGATTGTGCCTCACCGCCCCGATGATAATCCGCGCTCACATGGTCACAAGTCGATTCATTGCCTTCGACCCCAGGGTGATCCCCCCTATCATCGCTCCCATGGCGAGCGGGGTGGGCACGTTGGTCGGCGGCCGCTTCCGGCTGATCGAGCCGGTCGGCCAGGGGGGCATGGGCCGGGTGTGGCGATGCCACGACGAGGTCCTGGACAGGGACGTGGCCGTCAAGGAGGTCATGCTTCCCCCGCAGATCGCCGAGGCGGAGCGGGCCGCGCTCGTGTCGCGCACCGCGCGGGAGGCGCGGTCCGCCGCCCGGCTGAACCACCCGGGGGTGGTCACCATCCACGACGTGATCGAGTACGACGGCGCGCCGTGGATCGTGATGGAGTACGTCCCCGGGCGGTCGCTGGCCGCCGAGCTCGCCAACAGCGGGCGGCTGAGCTGGCAGCGCGCCGGGGAGATCGGCGCGAAGATCGCCGACGCGCTGGCGCACGCCCACGCGGCCGGGATCGTGCACCGCGACCTGAAGCCGGACAACGTCCTGCTGTCCGGCGGCCGGGTCGTCGTCAGCGACTTCGGCATCGCGCGGATGATGGACACGACCAGCCGGATCACCAGCACGGGCACGGTGATCGGCACGCCGCAGTTCATGGCGCCCGAGCAGCTTGAGGGCCGCACGGTGGGCCCCGCGGCCGACATGTGGGCGCTGGGCGCCACGCTGTACGCGGCGGTCGAGGGCAGGCCGGCCTTCGACGGGCCGACGCTGACCGCGATCATCACGGCGATCCTCGCCCGCGATCCCGACCCGCCCGTGTACGCGGGCCCGCTGACAAGCCTGCTCGCCCAGCTGCTCACCAAGGACCCCACGCGCCGCCCGGACGCGCGGTCCGTGGCACGCGGGCTCGACACGTGGTACGCCCGCACGGCCGTCACCGACCCCCCGCGGGGCGCCGGCGCCCCCGGCGCCCCAGGTGCCCCCGGCCCTGGTCAGGCGCCCAGGCAGTACCCGCCGACCCCGGTCCCCGCGCAGGCCTACCCGCCGACCCCCGTTCCCGGCCGGCAGTACCCCTCTCCCGGGTGGCAGCAGTATCCGCAGCCCGTCCGCCCCGCCGGGTCGCCGGCGCCCATCGGCACCCCGGCAGCCATCGCGGGGCTGTGGGTCGCCGTCGTCGCCGGGATCCTCGGGCTCATTTCCGACCACGTGCAGCCCACCCCGCTGCCCACCGACAACCTCGTCGTCGGCGACGCCTTCTACGCGCTCGCCACGGTCGCGGCCCTCGCGGCCCTCGCGGGCAGGAAACACCGGCAGCCGCTGCTCTACCTGGTGCTCGGGTGCTGGATCATCACGTTCTCCTGGGTGACGTTCGACATTCTCGGCATTCCCGATTTCCACATATTCGGCCAGGGCGGCCACGAGATCGCCAGTTACCTGGTCGACATGGCGAGCGACGCGGCCGGGCTCGTCGCGACGATATTCCTGCTCGCCGGGCTGAGCGGGTCCGCGCGCCGCGGCGGGTGGCCCGTTCCCCGTGATGTTCCGGTGCTCGTGTTCGGCACGGTCGTGCTGAGCGGCCTCGCCTGGCGGATCGCGTTCATCACCACCCTCGCCGGGCCGGAGTACTACCGCGACAGCTTCACGTACCCGTCGCAGAGTTATCCCTATCCCGTCTACAGCGTCGTGGCGCTCATCGTGACGGTGTTCGTCGCCTGGTACGCGCTGACGTTCGCCGATCGCGTCCTCGGCGCCGCGCTGCTGTTCGGCTGGACCGCCACGCAGGCGTACTCGTACCTGTCCTACCTCACCGGCGGCTGGTATTTCCGGAACAGGACGGTCGCGCTGAACGTCCTCGCCGCCCTCCTCCTCCTCGCCAGCGCGGTCTTCATCGTCGCCTACCTGCGCCGCCGATCCGCCGCGTCCGCCACGCCCACGGCGTGAGTGCCGTACGCTGAGAGTGCGGCTGGCCCGATGGCGGGAGCAGCCTGCGGACCGGGCATAACGGCGGCTCCCGCGGCGCTTACACCCGCGTGGTTCGCCGTCGGGGCGGAATGTCAGATCCCCTCGCTACGATTGCCCTCCACGATCCGTAGACGAAGAGAAGAGCGCGCAGTGGCTGACCGGCTTGTCGTTCGCGGCGCACGCGAGCACAACCTCAAGGATGTCTCCCTCGACCTGCCGCGCGACGCCATGATCGTGTTCACCGGGCTTTCCGGTTCAGGCAAGTCGAGCCTCGCCTTCGACACGATCTTCGCCGAGGGGCAGCGGCGGTACGTCGAGTCGCTGTCCGCGTACGCGCGGCAGTTCCTCGGCCAGATGGACAAGCCCGACGTGGACTTCATCGACGGGCTGTCGCCGGCGGTCTCGATCGACCAGAAGGCGGCGAGCCGCAACCCCCGGTCGACCGTCGGCACGATCACCGAGGTGTATGACTACCTGCGGCTGCTGTTCGCGCGGATCGGCAGGCCGCACTGCCCGCTGTGCGGCCGGCCGATCGCCAGGCAGAGCCCGCAGCAGATCGTGGACCGGGTCCTCGAACTGCAGGAGGGCACCAGGTTCCAGGTCCTCGCGCCGGTCGTGCGCGGCCGCAAGGGCGAGTACGGTGAGCTGCTGCGCGAACTGCAGGCCAAGGGCTACTCGCGGGCCAGGGTGGACGGCGCCGTGATCCGCCTCGACGAGGCGACGACGAGCGCCGTCCCGGCGCTGAAGAAGTACGAGAAGCACGACATCGAGGTGATCGTCGACCGCCTCGCCGTCAAGGACACGGCCCGCAGGCGGCTGACGGACTCCGTCGAGACCGCGCTGAGCCTGTCCGGCGGCGTCGTCATCTTGGAGTTCGTCGACCTTCCCGAGACCGATCCGCACCGCGAGCGGATGTACTCCGAGCACCTGGCGTGCCTGTACGACGACCTGTCCTTCGACGAGCTTGAGCCGCGGTCGTTCTCGTTCAACTCCCCGTGGGGCGCCTGCCCCGACTGCACGGGCCTGGGCACCCGCATGGAGGTCGACCCGGAGCTGATCGTCCCCGACCCGGGCAAGTCCCTGGCCGAGGGCGCGATCGCGCCGTGGGCGGGCGGCCACATCAGCGACTACTTCGACCGGCTGATCGAGGCCCTGGCCGAGACGATCGGCTTCCGGATGGACACGCCCTGGCACAAGCTTCCCGCCAAGGCGAGGAAGGCCCTCCTCGACGGCTACGACGCCCAGGTGCACGTGCGGTACAAGAACCGGTACGGCAGGGAGCGGTCCTACTACACGAACTTCGAGGGCGCGGTCAGCTACGTCGAACGCCGGCACGCCGAGGCCGACAGCGACTCGAGCAGGGAGAAGTTCGCCGGCTACATGCGCGAGGTGCCCTGCCCGTCCTGCAAGGGCGCGCGGCTGAAGCCGGTGAGCCTGGCGGTGACGGTGGACGGCAGGTCGATCGCGGACCTGTGCGCGCTGCCCATCGGCGAGCTCGCCAAGCTGCTGCTCACCCTCGACCTGTTGGAGCGGGACAGGCAGATCGCCAGGCTCATCCTCAAGGAAGTCAACGCGCGGCTCGGCTTCCTGCTCGACGTGGGCCTTGACTACCTCTCGCTCAACCGGCCATCCGCCACCCTGGCCGGCGGGGAGGCGCAGCGGATACGGCTCGCGACCCAGATCGGGTCAGGCCTGGTCGGCGTGCTGTACGTGCTCGACGAGCCGTCGATAGGCCTGCATCAGCGGGACAACCACCGGCTGCTTGAGACCCTCCTGCGGCTGCGCGACCTTGGCAACACGCTGATCGTCGTCGAGCACGACGAGGACACGATCCGTGCCGCGGACTGGGTGGTGGACATCGGGCCAGGCGCGGGCGAGCACGGTGGCCACGTGGTCGTGTCCGGCCCGGTCGAGGAGCTGCTGGCCAGCCAGGAGTCGCTGACCGGCGCGTACCTGACCGGCCGCAGGCAGATCCCGGTCCCCAGGACGCGGCACCAGCCGCAGCCGGGCCGCGAGCTCGTCGTCAAGGGCGCCGCCGAGCACAACCTGCGCACCATCGACGTGGCGTTCCCGCTCGGCTGCCTGATCGCGATCACCGGGGTGTCGGGATCCGGCAAGTCCTCGCTGATCAACGACATCCTCTACCGCGCGCTTGCCAGGGAACTCCACCAGGCCCGCACGGTCCCGGGCAAGCACACCCGGGTCACCGGGACGGAGCACCTGGACAAGGTGGTGCACGTCGACCAGGGCCCGATCGGGCGCACCCCGCGCTCCAACCCGGCCACCTACACCGGCGTTTTCGACCACATCAGGAAGCTGTTCGCCGCCACCACCGAGGCGAAGATCCGCGGCTACCAGCCGGGCCGGTTCTCGTTCAACGTGAAGGGCGGCCGCTGCGAGGCGTGCTCGGGCGACGGCACGATCAAGATCGAGATGCAGTTCCTGCCCGACGTGTACGTGCCGTGCGAGGTCTGCCACGGTGCCAGGTACAACACGGACACCCTCCAGGTGCACTACAAGGGCAAGTCCATCGCCGAGGTGCTCGACATGCCCATTGAGGAGGCCGCGACGTTCTTCGAGCCGGTGCCGGCCATCCACAGGCACCTGAAGACGCTCGTCGACGTCGGCCTCGGCTACGTCCGGCTCGGCCAGCCCGCGACCACCCTGTCCGGCGGCGAGGCCCAGCGCGTCAAGCTGGCCACCGAGCTGCAGCGACGGTCGGCGGGCAGGACGGTCTACGTGCTTGACGAGCCGACCACCGGGCTGCACTTCGAGGACATCCGCAAGCTCCTCGGCGTGCTCACCAAGCTGGTCCAGTCCGGCAACACGGTGATCGTCATCGAGCACAACCTCGACGTGATCAAGTCGGCGGACTGGATCATCGACATGGGCCCCGAGGGCGGCTCGGCCGGGGGCACGGTCGTCGCCACCGGGACGCCCGAGGCGGTCGCCGCCAACGACAAGAGCTACACCGGCCAGTTCCTCAAGGGCCTTCTTGCCCGCTGACCAGCCGCGGGCCGGGTGCCACGCGGAGATCATGACCGGCGCCGGACCCGCGCACGTCGTGCTCGGGCAACCTGCCGGGCCTGCGGCGTTCCTGCTCGCGCTGACCCACGGCGCGGGCGGCACGCCGGACACTCCCGACGTGCTCGCCGTCGCCGCCGCGGCGCTCCGGCTTGGCGCGGTCACGGCCCTGGTCACGCAGCCGTACCGGGTCAGGGGCGGTCGCGCGCCAGGGTCGCCCGTCCGCCAGGACGCGGCATGGGCCGAGGTCGTGGCGGCGCTGAACTCCGGCGGGCTGCCGCTCGTCCAGGGCGGGCGCAGCAACGGGGCCCGGGTCGTGTGCCGCACGGCCCGGCAGGTGCGCGCGGCGGGCGTGATCGCCCTGGCGTTCCCGCTGCACCCGCCCGGTCACCCGGAAAAGTCCCGTGACAGCGAGCTGCGCGCGGCCGGGGCGGCGGGGACGCCCGTCCTGGTGATTAACGGGGACCGCGATCCGTTCGGCGTCCCCGAAGCGGACGACGCCACGAGCGTCGTCGTGCTTGCCGGGGAGACGCATGCCCTCTCGAAGAACACCGCGGCGATCGGGGCCGCCGTCGCCGCGTGGCTGGGCACGCTTCCCTGGGTGGGTCAGGCGGCGGGGGCCTGACGACTATGGTCAGTCGGGCGGTGCGGCGCGATCGCCGCCCCGTCCGGCAGTAGTTCTCCAGTGTCCTCGAAGATCACGACACCGTTGCAGAGCAGGCTCCAGCCCTGCTCCGGGTGGCTGGCTATGGTGTGCGCCGCCTCACGGTCGGGTGCTGACGCATCCGGGCAGGGCGGCGTGTGCGGGCACATGTCAGTGCCTCCTGGGTTTCTCATTAGACGAGGTCTCCGTCACTTGGGCTGCGGGGAGTTACACTCGGCAACCGCCAAGTGGCCTAGACCACTTACTTTCAACTGTGCCCCGCGTTGCCGCCGAGCGCAAGCGACATGCCGACGGTTCACCGAGGTTTTCCCAAATAGTGATACGCGCGGGCCACCCCAACGGTTCACCTCGCACCGCCGGCGCGGCAGCGCGGAGGAGCTCAGACCGCCGGCTCGCGGGGGACCTCAGGAATGTGGTTCATCCGGTGGTTCTCACGCAGCGTAAGCAGCCGTTCCGCCTGCGCGGTCAGCGCGCGGACCTCCGGCTTGGCCCTCGCCTTGCGGTGGTAGATCCGGTCCTCGTAGCCGCGCGGGCCGATCGCGGCGCGCTGCGCGGCGTAGGCCGCGTGCACGGCCGCGGTGAGCGCCGCGTCGAGGTCCTTCGCCAGCCGGTGCAGTTCGGCGACCGGGGCGCGGCGCGCCTCGGCCTGCCGCAGCGCGACGTCCGCCGCACGCGCCTCGTCGAGCAGCTTGCCGCGTTCCGCGGCCGCGGCCACGTCGGCCGCGTGCCTGTCCGACGCCTCCTGGCTAGGCCTGTACATCCCTTGTCCGTCCTCCGTATCCGCCCGCACCGTAGGGTACGCCACGCCGAAGACTACTCTTAGGCCAGGGGGGACCGACGCGTGACCATCGTCTACGCGCTGCTGGCGGCACTGGGCAATGCGCTCAACGTCGTCACCCAGCACGTCGCCAGCATCGCCAGCCCGAAGAAGGCCACCGGCTGGCGTCTTGTCGGCTACCTGTTCCGCAGCCCGCTGTGGCTGTTCGGCTGGATCGCGCTCGCGGCGGCGTTCCTCTTCCAGGCACTCGCCCTGCACGCCGGGCAGATGTCGGTGGTCCAGCCGCTGCTCGTCACCGAGCTCGTCTTCGCCCTGGTGCTGCGGCGAACCTGGATCCGTCAGCCGATCCGCCCCGCCACCTGGTGGGCCGCCGCCGTGACCTGCGCGTCCCTCGGGGTGTTCCTGGCCACGGCCGAGCCACGGGGCGGGAACCCGGTCCCCGCCAGCCACGCGTGGATCACGGCCGGGGTGGCCACCGTCGGGGCCGCCGTCGCGCTGATGCTGCTTGGCCTGCGGGGACCGCCGGCCCGCCGTGCCGCGCTGCTCGCCATCGCGAGCGGCATCATGTGGGCCCTGGTCGCCACGTTCATCAAGACCACCACAGAGACGCTGTCGCAGTTCGGCGCGGGGGGCATGTTCACCCACTGGCCGGTCTACGCCCTCGCGTTCTCCGGCGCGGCCGCCGAGACCCTCCAGCAGGCGACGCTGCACGTGGGCCCGCTCAGCGTGTCCCAGCCGCTGCTGGTGATCGTCGACCCCGTCGTCAGCATCGCGCTCAGCGTCTGGATCTTCGGCGAGTACTTCACCACGAACCCGCTGCTGCTCACCGTGAGCTCGGCCGCCTTCGCCGCCATGTGCGTCGCCGTGTCCGTGCTCACCAGGACCGCGCCGGCGACGATGTCCGCCCCGGCGCGGGCGCCGGCCCAGGCACCGTCGCAGGCCGGCTAGGGCCAATGCCGGGGAGTTAAGGTCCGGGAGCAGTGGTCAAGGACCGTCGGCGGGTTCGACGGTGATGTTGCGGGCGCTGGTGACCTGGGTCTGGGCGGTTTCGGCGGCGGTCTGGTAGCTGGCCCGGCCGGGGCCAGCGCCGGGGATGGCCTGGATGGCGCCTGGTACGGGGCCGGCAGCGCCCGCGTCTGCTGTTGCGGGCAGGCCGGGCCGCCGGAGCGCGGTACCCGGCCGCCGGGTGCCTGCGGCCGCTGCCCCGGCCTGCCTGACTGGGTCAGCTGCGCCAACGGCCCGGCTGTATCGGGCCAGCTGCGCCAATGACCCGGTTGCCTCAACTCCCCGGCATTGAGGCTAGGCCAGGCTGGCGACCCAGCGGGAGTGCAGGTCCGCGTACTCGCCGTCGCCGCCGAGCAGGCCGCCGGGCGGGCCGTCCTCGATGATCTGCCCGGCCCGCAGCACGAGGACGCGGTCCGCGATCGCGACCGTGGACAGGCGGTGCGCGATGATCACGGCGGTCCGGCCCGCGAGCACGGTCCGCAGCGCCGCCTGGACCAGGCGCTCGCTGGGGATGTCGAGCAGCGCCGTCGCCTCGTCGAGCACCAGCACGCCCGGGGCCGCGATGAACGCCCGCGCGAACGAGATCAGCTGGCGCTGCCCGGCGGACAGCCTGCCGCCGCGCTTGCCGACCGCGGTGTCATAGCCGTCCGGCAGCGCCGCGATGAACTCGTGCGCCCCGATCGCCGTGGCGGCGTCCCGGACTTCCGCGTCGGACGCCTCCGGCCGTCCCAGCCTGATGTTCTCCGCCACGGTGCCCTCGAAGAGGAAGTTCTCCTGGGTGATCAGCACGACCTCGCGGCGCAGCACGTCGTCGGGCAGGTCGCGCAGATCGACACCGTCCAGCAGCACCCGCCCGGCGTCGGGGTCGTAGAAGCGGGCGAGCAGCCTGGCGACCGTCGTCTTCCCCGCGCCTGTCTCGCCGACAATCGCGACCGTCTGCCCCGCGGGGATGTCCAGGTCCAGCTCTGGCAGCACGACAGTGCCGCGGTACCCGAACCGCAGCGACTCGAACCGCACGCCGCGGCCCAGGCGCCGCGCCGCCACCGCGGGCAGCCGCACGGGATCGGCGGGCTCGGCGACGGACGGCTCCTCCTCAAGGACCCCGGAGATCTTCTCAAGCGCCGAGGCGGCGCCCTGGAACGAGTTGTAGAACTGCGAGACGTCCTGCAGCGGGTCGAAGAACCGCTGCAGGTACAGCAGGAACGAGGCCAGCACGCCGACCTGCATCTGGCCGTCGATCACCCGCAGCCCGCCGTACCAGAGCACGACGCCGATGATGACGTTCGCCACCAGCGAGATGCCGGGGCCGTAGACCGCGATGAGCTGCGATGCCCGCATGCTCGCCGCGGCGTAGTCGCCGGAGAGCACGTCGAAGATCTCCTCGTTCCGCCGTTCCCGCCGGAAGGCCTGCACCGCGCGCAGCCCGCCGAAGGTCTCGACGAAGTGAACGATGACCAGCGCGTTGGTCTCCCTGATGCGCCGGTAGGCGGCCGCCGACGCGCGCCGGAACCAGGCGCTCAGCCACGTCAGCGGGATGAACCCGGCAAGCACCACGAGGGCGAGCGGCCAGTCGAGCAGCAGCATGCCCGTGCCGACGAGGACGAGCGTGAGCGCCGCCGAGATCAGCGAGTCAAGGCCCTCCTCGAACAGCGCCGAGATCGCCTCGATGTCCGAGGTCTGCCGGGAGATCACCCGCCCCGAGGTGTAGCTCTCGTGGAACGCCACCGGCAGCGCCAGCACGTGCCGCAGCAGCCGCCGGCGCAGCTCGAGCACGACCGACTGCCCCACCCGGCCGGTCATCGTGACGAACATCCGGGTGGCGACCGCCTGCACGAGCACGGTGGCGGCGAACGCCGCGGCGATGCGCAGCAGCGGCGTCGTGTTCCCCGACGCCAGCACCGGGGGGATGCCGCTGTCGATCGCGACGCCGACCAGCCACGGTCCGGCCAGCGCCGCCAGCGACGCGACGACGATCGCCGCCGCGGTCAAGCTGACGCCCCGCCGGTACGGCCGCAGCAGGTCGGCGAGCAGCACCCTGCTGCGCTTGCGCAGCAGGGCGGCGAGCGGGGCGGACACGTCCTCGATCTGCTCGCTCGCGATGCCGCGCCAGGCCATCTCGGTCACTGCCGCACCCCCTCGACATCCACCGACATGAGGGCCGCGTACGACGGCTGGGCCGCCAGCAGCGCGGCGTGGCTGCCGGTCGCCGCGATCACGCCGCCCTCGAGCAGCGCCACCCGGTCGGCGAGCGCGACCGTGGACGGCCGGTGCGCCACCACCAGCGCCGTCGTGCCGGCCAGGATGCCGCCAAGCGCCCTGGTCACCCGTTCCTCGGTGTGCACGTCGAGGGCGGACAGCGGGTCGTCGAGGATGAGCACCTCGGGCCCGGCGAGGATGGCGCGGGCCAGCGCGACCCGCTGCCGCTGCCCGCCGGACAGCGCCATGCCCTGTTCGCCGATCCGCGTGTCCAGGCCCCAGGGCAGGTCGTAGGCGAACCTGGCCTGGGCCGCGGACAGCGCGGCCTCGATCTCCTCCTCGGTCGCGTCCGGCGCGCCGTACGTCACGTTCTCCCGCACGCTCGCCGAGAACAGCGTCGCCTCCTCGAACGCGCAGCCCACCGCCGCGCGCAGCGCCGCGAGCGGGAGGTCCCGCACGTCGGCGCCGCCGAGCAGGACGCGCCCGCCGGTGACGTCGGCCAGCCTGGGCACCAGCTGCAGCAGCGTGGTCTTGCCCGCCCCGGTGG
>JASHPP010000837.1 GCA_030038035.1 Trebonia sp. | reverse complement strand
ACACCGATGAGGGCGTGCGCGCCGCGATCGCCATCCGCCGTGACCACCCGAAGACCGGGGTGCTCGTGTTCTCCCAGTACATCGAGACCCGCTACGCGGCCGACCTGCTCGGCGCGGCGTCTGGTGGCGGTGCCGCGGGCGTCGGGTACCTGCTCAAGGACCGGGTCGGCGACGTCGAGGAATTCGTCGAGGCGCTGACCCGGGTGGCGGCAGGCGGCACGGTCCTCGACCCACAGGTCGTCACGCAACTGCTCCGCGCCAGCCGCCGCGACACCGGGCTAGGCTCCCTCACGGCCAGAGAGCGCGACGTGCTGGCCCTGATGGCCGAAGGCCGGTCCAACAGCGCGATCGCCGGGGCCCTGGTGATCTCGGAGCGGGCCGTCGAGAAGCACATAGCGAACATCTTCAGCAAGCTCGGCCTGGAACCATCGGACGCCGACCACCGCCGGGTGCTCGCCGTCCTCCGCTACCTACAGCCCTGACCGGTGACACCGTCGCCCGCAACGGCCCGGCCGACAGCTGTCGCGCGCGTGGCGGACACCAGCGTCGATACCCCGGTCCGCTGCGAACTATGGCCGTTGCCACGGGAGAAGGTTCAGTACCGCCACGAGTTCGGCAGGGTTGGTGTGGTTGATCCGGCTGCAGCACCAGGTTCGCATCCCGGCATCAATTGGTCGCTTGCGTCGCCGCGCGAGGTTCTTCTGCGACGCCGGGGACACCTGCAGCCACGGCCAGCGGCTCGGGGATGCGATCGACGGAGAGAAGAAAGCCCGCTCCGATCACTGCGGCGACGAGGACGCCGCCCCACCAGACGGCGTCAGGTGAGGTCGCGAGCACCGCGGCACCGATGGCCGGTCCGAGCGCGAGGCCTCCGGTCCCCATCAGCGAGGTCGGCGACGAGCGGGCCGAGGACGACGGCGTGGACGCACTCGCCGATCGCGAACACGGTTGCGACGCCGGCCAGGAGCGCGGTCGCCTCCAGCTCCGAGTGGATCAGCGTCGCCGGCAAGACGCTGAGGAGCGCAATCGCCCAGCGCGTGTGTGCGCTATCGCAAACGGCGGCAGGATGTTCGAGAACAGCGTGTAGCCGACGATGATGAGGACGATGTTCACGGCAATGACGATCAGGAATTTGCGATAGCGGGCGACCGCCCGGAATCCTCGTCCCACGGCGCCAGCGTGCGCCGCCGCCACGGCCTGCAAGAGCAGGACCAGTCGGGGCAGGCCCGTCCGCCAACCTCTCGCCAGAGATAGCCGAATCACGATAGCTGCCGGCCCGGGAGTGAGCGCGGCAGCCCGAACCACGGCAGCACGCTGGCCTCGAAGCGGGTGATGGCGCGGATCTGGCCGCCGGCCAGGGTGAGCACGTAGAAGGCGGTCGCATGGCGGATGCCGGCCGGGCCGCGCAGGTAGGCTCCGAACGCCGGCTGGCCGTTGGCTCGCACCGGGACGAGGTCGAACTTGCGGCCCGCGGCGAACAGGCTGGCGCAGTAGCGGGTCACGGCATCTCGGCCCTCGTATCCGAACGGTACCGGCGGCATCGCGATGAAGACGTCGTCGGTCAGCAGGGCCACCAGCGCGTCGAGGTCGGCCGACTCCCACGCGCGGGCGAACTTGGCCACGATCGCGTCCTCGGCGGGTGAGCCAGCGGCCGGCGGCGGTTGGTGGCCGATGGCCGGCTGCTGTCGGCGCTGGAGGCTGGCGCGGGCTCGTTTGAGGGTACTGTTGGCCGATTCGAGGGTCACCTCCAGCATGCCGGCCACCTCGCTGGCGCGGAATCCGAGAACGTCGCGCAAGATGAGGACGGCGACCTGGCGTGGCGGCAGCAGCTGCAGGGCGGTCACGAAGGCCAGCGAGATGGCTTCGGTCCGCTCGTAGCGGGCCTCCGGCCCGGGCGGCACGTCGACGGCACCCTCGAGGAGGGCGTCAGGAAACGGCTGCAGCCAGACGGCCTCGTCGCGCGGGGTCGCCGCGAGCGGCTCGAACTGAGACACGTCCCACTGCCTGGCCGGGCGCCGGCTCGCCGCGCGGCGCGCGTTGAGGCACCGGTTGGTGGCGATCTTGTACAGCCAGGTGCGCAGCGAGGCGCGTTCCTCAGTGAACCCGCCGATGCCTTGCCAGGCGGCCAGCATCGTCTCCTGGACGGCGTCCTCGGCGTCGGCGAAGGATCCGAGCATCCGGTAGCAGTGCACCTGCAGCTCCCGCCGGTGCGGCCCGGTCAGCTCCCGGAACGCCTCGCCATCTCCGGCCCGTGCCCGTGAGAGCAGATCGGCTGTCACCATCCTGCGCGCCTTCCTTCCACATCGCGTGGCGCTTCCACGCGGTATATACACCGCCCGCGGGGCGAACTGGGCAGCTCGCGGGCGCCCAGTTTCCCGGCGCCGCGGTGTATGCATCACCGACCGCCGGCACGATCCGAGCGCCGGATCGTGCCGCGGCAGCTGGGAACGACCCTGGAGGTTGACGATGGAATCGTCCGCATCGGCCCTGTGCGTGGCGTCCGCCGTTCCGGATCCGCGCCGCTGATGGGCGCTCGCGGTGCTATGCGGCACGTTTTTCATGGTGCTCCTGGACGGCACGATCACGATCGTGGCGCCGCCCTCGATCGGGCCGGGCCGCGCTTTTCCGAGCAGGGTTTGCAGTGGATGCTTAGCGCCGACGCGCTCACCTTCGGCGGCCTGCTGCTACTCGGAGGGCCGGCGCGCTCACCATCACCAGCGCGCTGGTCCTGCTCGTCTACACGGTCGCCGGGGCGCTCCCGGACCCTGGCCGGCGCGGACGCCCTGACGATCCTGATCGGCACCGTCGCGGTCGGCATGCCGTTCGTCCTGACGCTCTGCGCCCAGCAGGTGGTCGGCTACCCGGCCCTCAAGTTCGGCAGCTACCAGCCCGCCTTCCCGGCCTGGGCCGTGCTGGCCGGGATCGGCCTGGCGCTGGCGTTCCTGCTTCCCGGCCTACCCCGGAAGCCAGCGCACGAGCTGCCAGAGCCGGACCCGGCGGCCGATGTCGCTGCCGCGGGAGACGCGGTGATCAGGTCAGGAACGAAATGAGCGAACAGCGCACCGATTCTTACCGCCCACGCCCCCTGCGGCGGCGATGGCTGACAACACCAATCTGAAGGAGGAGCAGACCATGACCATCCACGAATACCTCATGAAAGCCATCCAGGGTGACGCCCGGCGGGCCGGCGAACGAGACCGGCTGCTCCTCAAGCCACGGCGGGCTCGGCCTGGTGATCGCGGTGCCGGCCAGCCGGCAGCAAACGCCACTGCCGCTCGACGCGCGCGACCCCGATGTCGTTCACGCCCATCAGAATCACCCGCCTCGTAGAACCGGGGCGCCGAGATCTTCGGGCAAGGCGCGATCACCGCACGTAAGAGGCCGCGCGGTCGGCCGCTAACAGGCCAAGGAGCACACCATGCATCCAGTGATGCTGCAGCAGCTCGCTGCCGAGCGCGTCCGCGAGATGATCGCTGACGCGGACGACGCGCGGCGGGCCCGTCAGGCTCGCCGCGGCCGGCGGTCACGAACACCGGCGCACATGACGCGCCCAGACCTGCCGCCCACGCACGCCGAACTCCAGCCAGCCTCACCAAACACGGCGGTCGCTGCCCTGCCTGCCGCCCGCAGGTCCGGCCGTTCCGCTGACGGCGATCAGGGCCAGCCCGATGAGCTCGCCTTCCATCTGCCGGCAGCACGGAGGTAGCGGTTCCATGACTCACATCGATTCCAGTGACGGCGCTGCGGTGCTGGTACGCGCCGCGGACGCCGAGGTGGTCGGGTTTCCTCTGCGGACGGTTCGGCTGCTGGCCGAATACCGTGCGCTGAGGGCCGGCAGGGTGGAGGCGATCCGGTCCGGGTTGGCGTAGATCTGGCGGTAGCCGAACAAACCCGGCCCCTTTCTGGGTGGCACGAACGTTCAAGACCGGCGCCGGGGCCATCACGCAGGCTAGAGCCCATAGATCAAACCCAGGGAGCGACGCGTGGAAGTCATCCATGATCCCACCCGGGTGATCGCGTTTGTGACGTTCTCGGCGGTCGTCGCCGGCACCCCAGGCCCCAGCAATACGCTGCTGACCGCTGTCGGGGCCAGGGCCGGTGTCCGGCGAGGGCTCGCGAGCCTGCTTGGGCAGGTGATCGGGACGGGCACGATGCTGTTTGCCATCACTTTGGGACTGGGCAACGTGCTCCTTGCTCATCCTCTGGCGCTGCAGGTCCTGAAATGGGGCGGGGCAGCGATGCTCTGCTGGATGGCCTGGCGGATCGCGACCGCGGGACATGCCGAAGGGTCCTCGAACGCACCCGCGGGATTCCTCAGGATGGCCGCCTTCCAGTGGATCAATCCCAAGGGGTGGCTGATCGGCGTCGCTGCCATCGCCGCCTTCCTTGACCGGCGCGCCGGCGGTGCCCTGGCCCAGGCAGCCATCTTCGCGATCCTGTTTACGCTGGTCGCCCTCCCCAGCTGCTTGCCCTGGCTGGCGTTCGGCGCCGCCCTCCAGCGCTTCCTCCGGGCACCCCGCGCCCGGCGCATCCTCCACGGTGCCATAGCGGCCCTGCTGGCCGCATCCACGATCCTGCTGATCTGGACCCGCTATTGACCACGCGCCAGACCCGCCCAGTCAGCGACTGACGGTCCAGTCCACCCGCTGCACCCCTGCGAGGTGCCGGCGGAGCGCCCGAAGCCACGCATATCGGCGGGCCACTGCGACCGTGCCGACGGTGCCGGGGATGAGACAGTGTGCTTGTGAGCACGGTTTTTGAGCACCAGGTGGGTGTGCGGTGGCGGGACGTTGACGGACTGGGGCATGTCAACCACGCGGTGTTCTTGACCTGCCTGGAGGAGGGCCGGGACGCCTTCTGCGTGCAGGCGCTGGGGCGCGATCCGCGCTATGTGGTGGCCCGGGTGGAGATCGGCATGCGCGCCGGGGTCCGCTACTGCGGCCGGCAGCTGAGGGTGCGGATCGAGGTGGAGCGGGTGGGCACCACTAGCCTGACGGCGCGGGAGATGATCCTGACGCCGGCGGGCGTGACCGCGGCGCGGGCGCGGGTTGTCACCGTGCTGCGGGACGCCGGTGCCCGCAAGCCGGCGGCGTTCGCGGCGCAGGAGCGGGCGCGGCTGGCCGCGTACTGACACCGGTCGGCTGGCTGCACGGCCGCCGCGCCCTCCTGCGGGAAACGTCCTCTCCGAGGCACTCGAGCGGTTCGGTGTCCTGACTGTCGGCCTGCCGCTGTCGGATGGCGAACCGGACCAGCCGACGACTATCGCGAGCGTCCGGAATGCCTTCGAGCACGGGGAGAACCTGACGATCCGAGGCGGGCTCGGCCTGGCCAGCGGCCCTGATGGATGGTGGATCAGCTACCGCGGCCGCATGTTCCAGACCAAAGACCTGCTTGCCGCAGCCGAAGAGCTGCACCGTGCGGTCCGCGCTGCGGTGGATCCGGAGGCGTTCAGCGACTTCCACGGGGATCATCCGTTCATCGAACTGCGTGACCCGGCGGATATCGCCCGGCCCTGGCGGCCCGGCTCCGACATCACAGACCGGCAGGCTGCGACGATGGCACGGATGGCGGCCGACCTGCGCAGCCGTGTCAGCAGGGCACAGTAGACGGGGTCATGAGACGGGCCGGCCGCGAGTGCTGTCGTCGCCGTGAGTGCCCTGATTG
>JASHPP010000836.1 GCA_030038035.1 Trebonia sp. | reverse complement strand
GGGGCTGGCATGTGGTCGTGCTCGGCGCCGCGGGAGGGTTGCTTGACACCTACCGCGAGCACGGCCTGCGTCCGCTCTACCACGGCGACGAGGCGGTCATCGACACGGCGGCCTTCTGCCTCGCCGGGCGGACCATGCGCACGATCCGCCAGGCCGCCCGCCGGCTGGACCGCAACGGCTACCAGGCGGAGGTCGTCATGGCGGGTGACGTGCCGCCCGCGCTGCGCGCCGAGCTGACCGCGGTCGACCAGGCCTGGCTGCGCGGCGGGACCCGCAAGGGCTTCACGATGGAGCTCGATGGCCCGTTCCGGCTGGGCGACGGCGACGCGCTGTTCGTCATCGGCCGCGACGCCGGCGGCCGCGTTGCCGGGTTCCTCCACCTGGCGGTATGCCGGCCAAGCCGGTCGCTGACCCTGTCGTCGATGCCGCGCCGGGCGGACACCCCGAACGGGTTCAACGCGTGGCTCATCATCAACGCGACCGCGTGGGCAGGCGAGCACGGATTCGGCCGGATATCGCTGAACTTCTCCCCGTTCGCCGGCCTGCTCACCGCCGGTGCGGCGCGGACCTCCGCCCGGCGCATCGAGCGGCGTGCCCTGCTGCGGCTGAAGGACATGCTCGCCCTGCAGCTGGACAACCTGCTCCGGTTCAACCGGCAGTTCAGCCCCGCATGGCTGGCGCGCTACGTGGTCGTCGAGCACCGGGCGGACCTGCCCCGGGTGGCGCTGGCGGCGATGGCCGCGGAAGGCTACCTGCCGTACGCCGGGCTGATCCGCGGCGCCGGCTGGTCGCCGCCCGAACCCCCGGCGCAAGCGCCGCGTGAGCCGCCGCCGCAGCCGGCCGAGCCGCAGTGGTCGGGCGGCAGGCGATGAGCCTCGCGGCCGGGCTGCTGCTCGCGCTGGTCTCGGCCGCGGCCCTCAACTACGGCTTCTACCTCCAGCACACCGCCTCGGGGGAGCTGCCCGCGCTGTCGCTTCGCCACCCGGCCGCGTCGCTGGCCGCCCTGTTCACCAGCGGGCGCTGGGTGGCGGGCTTCGCGGGCGGCCTGGCCGGGTGGGCCCTGTACATCGTCGCGCTCGGCCTCGCGCCGATCTCCCTGGTACAGGCCGCCTCGGCCGGCGGCGTCGGGCTCCTCGCCCTGCTCGTCCGCGCGGGCGGCGCGCGCCTGCCTGCCAGGGACACGATGGCTGTCATCGCGTCCGTGCTCGGCCTGCTGCTGCTCGGGCTCTCGCTCGCCGGCGGCGTCAGCCACGGCGCCCTGCCGGGCTGGGGCCCGCCGCTCGCCTGGATTGTCGGCTCCGCGCTCGCGGCGGCCGTCGCCGCGGGCCCGGCCGGGGCCCTGTTGCGGCCGGGCGCCGGGCTGGCGGTGGCCGCCGGGCTGCTGTACGCGGCCGGCGATGTCTCGACCAAGGCGGCCGTCAGCGGCATCAGCCCGGTGATCGCGTTCGCGGTGCTGCTGCCCGCCTGTCACGGCCTGGCCTTCGTCTGCCTGCAGCTGGCCTTCCAGCGCGGCCCGGCCCTGGCTACCGCCGGCGTGTCGACCCTGCTGACCAACCTGCTGCCCATCCTCGCCGGCCTGACTGTCTTCGCCGAGCACATGCCCGGCGGGCTTGCCGGGGTGTTGCGCGGCGCGGGCTTCGCCTGCGTCGTGCTCGGCGCCGCGCTGCTGGCCCGCCCGGGGGCGGGCCAGCAGCCGCCCGGATCACGGCCGCCGGCGGTCAGCCGGCCGTGGCGCCGGGGACCGGCTGCCAGGTGATCGGCTGGTAGCGGGGCCCGTCGCCGGCGAGCAGGCGCTCGGCCTCGGCGTGCACGTCCGCGACGCTCTGCTCCAGGTTCAGCGACTTGCGGAACGGCTGCCGGACGTCCCTGGGGATCCGCAGGTAGACCTCGCCCCTGTTGCCCTCGGGGTCGAAGAAGTAGATCCCGTACGCGTTGCCGTGCGTGACCTCCTGCTGGACCGGGACGCCCGCGGCCTTGAACCGGTGGTGGTACATCTGCAGGGTCTCGACCGAATCAACGCGCCAGGAGATCTGGTGGGTGAGCATGCTCCCTGGCGGCGCGGTGCGGCCGCGCTGCAGGACGAACTCATGGTGCTCAACCTCGGGCTGGGCGCTGAAGAAGACGATGCCCTGCTCCTCGTCCTCGTCGGTGACCGTCAGGCCGATCACGCGCTCGTAGAAGTCACGCATCGCCGCCAGGTCCGTCACCCATAGACCCGTGTGGCCAAGTCCGACGACAGGCATCACGCACCCCTTTCGCTCGGTGCCTTTGTACTAGGCTACGGTCCGCGGTGCGCCAGGGCGGTCACCAGCACGTCGAGCACAGGCGAGCCGGGCCCGGGGCCTTGCGTACGGGCGACCCTGGTCCAGCCCCACTTCCGGAAGGCGCGCTGCGCCGCCGCGGCTCCTGGCGCGACCGTGAGCGTCGCCCGCTCCTCGGGCCGGCCCGCCAGGATGAGGTCGTGCAGCGACCTGCCGATGCCCTGGCGCCGCCAGGCCGCGCGCACCAGCAGCTCGGTGAGCGCGAACGGGATGTTCGGTGACGTCCGCGCCGGGCAGCGGGGTGGTCAGGTCCTTCCACCAGGAGGTCGACGGCCGCAGCGGCAGTCCCGCGGCGTAGCCGACCAGGTAGCCGCCGTGCCTGGCCTCGGCGAGCGCGAATCCCTGCTGGCGGCGCCAGACCCGCAGCTGCCGGGCGGCCGCGGCGGCCGCCTCCCCGTCCTGCGCGCCGTACACCTCGGCACGCAGCGCGAGCAGCTCGTCTTCGTGCCCGGCCGCCTGGCCGCCGTCGAGCAGCAGGAAACTGACACCGGGCACGGACACGCCCCCCATTAAACTGCCCGGCCGCGGAGCACGCCGGTCCCCGCCCCGCCCGCGGCGCCGCTGTCTCA
>JASHPP010000151.1 GCA_030038035.1 Trebonia sp. | reverse complement strand
GCCCCGGCATCGGTCGGGCTCATCGAGGCCGCCGCGTTCCCCGAGACGGCGTGCACGGTGTACTCGAACGTCTTCCTGGCGGCCCGGCTGGCCCCCGGCGAGACGCTGCTCGTGCACGGCGGGGCGAGCGGGATCGGCACGATGGCTATCCAGCTGGCCAGACAAGCCGGGGCAACCGTGGCGGTCACCGCCGGCTCGGAGGAGAAGCTGGCGGCCTGCCGCGAGCTTGGCGCGGACATCGCGATCAACTACCGGGCGGACGACTTCGTGCTGCGGCTGCGCGAGGCGACCGACGGGCGCGGCGCGGACGTGATCCTGGACATCATCGGCGCCGCCTACCTGGACCGCAACGTGGACGCTCTGGCCGCCGACGGGCGGATCGTCACCATCGGCATGCAGGGCGGCCGGCGGGCGGAACTTGACCTGGGCAAGCTGATGGCCAAGCGCGGCACGATCATGGCAACCACCCTGCGGGCGCGGCCGCCTGAGCAGAAGGCCGCCATCGTCGCGGCCGTCCGCGAGCACGTCTGGCCGCTCATCGACGCGGGGAAGGTCCGGCCGGTCATCTACCGCGAGCTGCCGATGACGCAGGCGCCGGAGGCGCACCGGATCATGGCCGCGAGCACCCACACGGGCAAGATCCTCCTGCGTGCCCGATAGTCCCCCGCACCCGGTAACGTGAGGCAAATGAGCGAGCAATACAGCCCACAAGAAGAGGGCAGGCCACAGGTCGTCCTGGTCGGACCGGACGCACTGGCCATCGGGGGCGGCCCTGAAGGCCAGGACGCCGACGAGACCGAGCGGCCGGTTACCGAGATGGTGGAGCAGCCCGCAAAGGTCATGCGCATCGGCAGCATGATCAGGCAGCTCCTTGAGGAGGTCAGGGCAGCTCCGCTGGACGAGAAGAGCAGGGCGCGGCTGAAGCAGATCCACAAGAGCTCCATCAAGGAGCTTGAAGACGGTCTCGCCCCTGAACTCGTCGACGAGCTTGAGCGGCTTTCGCTCCCGTTCGACGACGACGAAACGCCCAGCGAGGCCGAACTCCGCGTCGCGCAGGCGCAGCTAGTCGGCTGGCTTGAAGGGCTCTTCCACGGCATCCAGACCACGCTGTTCGCGCAGCAAATGGCGGCGCGAGCGCAGCTCGAGCAGATGCGCCGGGCGCTCCCGCCCGGGCTGATGCCCCCAGCCGAGCAGGAGCAGCAGGCGCACCGCGGCTCAGGCCCCTACCTCTGAGGCCGCGGCACTAGGGACGGCCGAAGCGGAGCCGGCCCAGCCACGCGGCGGCTTCCGCGAACTCGGGGTCGGACGTGCCCGGGCGGACCTGCGTCCGCCCGCCGTCGCTGCGCGGGAAGCTGCCGAGGAACCGCACCTCGGCGCAGACCCGGCGCACGCCCATCATCGCCTCGCCGACCCGCGCGTCGTCGATGTGCCCCTCGCAGTCGATGAAGAAGAAGTAGCTGCCGAGCCCGTCTCCGGTGGGGCGGGACTGGATCGTTGACAGGTTGACGCCCCGCACCGCGAACTCGGTGAGGATCTCCATCAGCGCGCCCGGGTGATCGTCGGCGAGGAACGCGGCAAGCGATGTCCGGTCGGCGCCGGTCGGCGCCGGGATCTCTCCCCGCGGGCCCACCACGACGAACCGGGTCACCGCGTTGGACCGGTCGTTCACGTCGGCCGCGAGCACGGCAAGGCCGTACCTGGGCGCGGCGAAGGCGCCGGCCAGGGCCGCGTCCAGATGTTCCGCGGCCACCTGCCTGGCGGCCTCGGCGTTGGAAGCCAGCGGCACCCACTCGCATTCCGGCAGGTTGGCGGCCAGCCAGCGACGGCACTGCGCCTGCGCCTGCGGGTGCCCGCCGACGGTCTTGACGTCAGGAAGCGCCGTCCCCGGCCTGGCGAGCAGCGCGAACTCGATCGGCAGCCGCGTCTCGGCCCGGATGAGCAAGCCGTCCGCGCCGGTGAGGTCATCGACGGTCGCGGTCACGATGCCCTCGACGGAGCTCTCGATCGGGACCACGGCTCGTTCCGCTTCCCCGGTCCGCACGGCCGTCAGGACCGCTCCGATCGAGGGATACGGCACCGGCTGCACATCCGTGCGCTGCTGGCCAGCAGGGCCGACAGGGCCAGCCAGGCTCAGCACGGCGGCCTCGGTAAACGTGCCCTCCGGCCCAAGGTAGGCATAGCGCATAGCCCCATCATGCCGTAGCCCGGGCGTGCTTTGGGCCGTGGTCACCCCGGTCCGACGGCGCCGGCCACTCGGCCACCATGCCCGCCCCCTGCCGCGCCGTGCGCACCGCGTGCGCCTCCTCGGGTGACAGTTCCTGCGCGCCCTCGCCCGCCACCACCGGCTTGATGTAGGTCCGGGAGTCCGCGCGCCCGTTGATCGAGCTGAGCACTATCCCGTCCCCCACCGCGTTGAGCAAGGCCACGGAGAACGACAGGTGGCCGGACATCTCGTGCAGCGCGTCGTACCTGACGAGCGCGACATCGCGCAGCGCCCGCGGGTCGACGGTGCCGCGCGACCCGACCGCGCCCTGGATCATGTCTCTGCACTCACGCACGGCACGGGCGGCGCGCCGGCTCGCGACCAGGGCGAGGATGACGCCGATCACGCCGCACAGCGCTCCTACAGCGGCAGCGAACGCGATGGCTTTCACGTTCAGCACTATACCGGTCACGGCTGGCCGGCCCCGGTGAGGCCGGCCGGGCGCGCAGGCCGCGCAGGCCGCGCGGGCCGCTCGCGCCGCAGCGTGACGATCACCAGCAGCACCGCCACCGCCGCGAGTACCGCCGGGGTCAGCGCCGACCTGATTACGGGCTCCATCCAGCGCAGCCCGGCGGGGATCGTGATGCCGGCGGAGCGGGCCGGCAGGTACCCGAACCCGAGCGCGGCCGTACTCGCGAGCAGCAGCCAGTCAAGGCCGGACGCAGGCAGCAGCGGCAGCAGCGCCCAGCCGAGCGCGAAATACCACGGCAGCACGTACGGCCAGGCCACCAGCCACGCGAGCACCAGCGCGAACGGCGCCCACCCGACAGCCGCGCCGTCCGCCGCGCGCCGCGGCAGCCGGTGCAGCAGCCACGCCGCAAGGCAGACCATGAGCAGCACCGCGAGCACGCGCACCACGTCGTCCGCGGCCGACTCGGAAGAGGTGAGAACCCGCAGCACTGTTCGCACCGCCCGCCACGGCGAACCCACAGAAACCATGCCGCTCGCCCGGAACGTCTGCGCGATCCCCGCCCGCCCGATCAGCGCGAGGTCCGCGGCCGCGACGGCGGCAAACCCCGCGGCGAGGCCCGCCAGCACCGCGCGCGACGGGCGCGCCAGCCATTTGTTAGGGATTCGCGCTGTTATAGCAACTGAATCCGCGAACAAACCGGGGGGCCCGGGGGGCCGGGGCGGCCGGGGCGGCCGGGGAGGGCGGACAGCGCGCGGAAGGCGAGCGGTAGCGATCGCCAGGCCCACCGCCACCAGCAGCACCGTGGGCTTCACCGCGAAGCCAAGTCCGAGGACCGCGCCCGCGGCCAGAGCACGCAGGGCTGGCCGGGAACTGGGGCGTCCGTTCGGGATAAGGGGGGCGAGCACCGCGATCCCGCCGATGCTGAGTGCGGCGGCCAGCCCGTCCACATGGCTTCCCGCCACGAGAACCTGCAGCAGCAGCGGATTGCACGTCCACAGCACCGCCGCCCGCAGCCGTGCCGCCGGCCCGCGGCGCGCGCCAAGCCGGTCGAGCAGCACCCCGGCGGTGACGAACGCCGCCGCGTTCACCAGGTCGAGGACGAACACGGTCAGCCGGGCAGACGCGCCGCCGATCAGCGACGCGAGCCCGAACACCCCCGTGGCGAGCGCCCCGTACACCGACGGGGTGCCCGCCCAGTCCTGCACCGCGCGCGCGACGGGATCGCCGAGCCGCGCCAGCGCCTGGGGCGCCATCAGGTACGGGTTATGGCCGGTGACAAGCTCCCGGCCGTAGGCGGCGTAGGAAATAAAATCCGATGATCCGAACGGTCCCGTGGTTCCCGCCACGACCGCCGCGAGCGCGCCCGCGAGCAGCACGTACCCCGGGCGGACTGTCCATCCCATGCGCATCGCGCGCAGCGTGAGCGCCAGGCCCAGGGTGCCCGCGGCAAGGCCGGCGGCGGCCAGGCCGACCGCGAGGTACGGGCTGGGGCGGACCGCCAGCATCCAGGGCAGCTGCGCCGGGCGGCCGGGCAGCGGCGGCTCCATCAGCGACGGGCCCGCGGCCCCGACGGCGATCGTGGCGGCGATGCTGATGCCGGTCGCGCCGAGCCCGGCCCGGCCGAGCCTGCCTGGTGTCACAGGCGGGTGGCGAGCGCCCGGGCCACGTCGGCGAACTGGCGCGCGCGGTGCAGTTGCGCCCGCAGGTCGGTGCCGGTCGCCCGGTGCGCCATCGGCACCTCGACCTCGGCGATGCGGAAGCCCTTGCGCTTGAGGTCGATGCTCATCGCGGTCTCGACGCCGAACCCGCGGGCCAGCGGGCGCGCGGCGTCATAGGCCGCCCTGGACAGGCACCGCTGCCCGTTCAGCGGCTGGGCCGGCGTCCAGCCGGTCGCGCGGCGGATGCCCGCGCCGGACAGCCGCACCACCAAGCCGTGGCCGCCCAGCTTGACCCTGTCGGCGAACACCGCGATCGTCATGTCGGCCTCGCCCGCAAGCACGGGCGTGATCAGCGCCCCGGCCGCGGCGGCGGTCGCGCCCAGGTCGGCGTCGAGGAACAGCAGGGGCCGCGGCGACGCCCGCGGCTCGCGCTGGTCGAGCAGGCGGACGGCTTCTGCGCCAGTGTCCATGGCGGCCGCCTTGCCGCGGTTGCGGGCATGCCGCAGCACCGAAGCGCCTGCCTCGCGCGCGGCGCGCCCGGTGCCATCCCGCGAGCCGTCGTCCACGACCACGACCACGTCGACGGCGGCCAGCGTCGCGGCAGCGGCGACCGTCGCGCCCACGCGATCGGCCTCGTCGTACGCCGGGATGACGACAGCGACCTGTGTCATGGGGAGAATAGTAGCGGCGCCGGCCCCCTGGCCCCGGTTACGTGCCGGGGAGCACCGCCGGGTCCTGGCCGATCGTGAACACGGAGTCGAGCCCCGTCACCTGGAGGATCTTCCTGACCGCCAGGCGCGGCGCGGCGAGCTCGAGCTCACCGCCACGCTCACGTGCCTGGCGCAGGCACGTCAGCAAGACGTTCATGCCGGTGGAATCGCAGAACTCCACCCCGGACATGTCGACGATGACCCTGGATCCGGGTGCGGAGCTGGCGATGACTGCGGCAAGCTCGCTGTGCAGCCGCGGAGCGGTATAGAGGTCGATTTCTCCCGACGCGGTCACGATCGCGTGATCTCCGTGAGACCGACTTGAGACCTTGAGCTCCACGGCTGGAACCCTACCGCCACTTGCAGCCAGAACGCTAGCCGTCGCGGCGCGGGAAATCTCGTGGTCAGGCGCGCTCGCGCTCGTCCGGCATGCTCGCCGGGTCCCGGCCGAGCGGGCAGCAGATGGCGCGCGGGCCGCCCCGGCAGCCGGCCAGCTCGCCGCCGGGAACCCGGATCACCTCGATGCCCGCCGCCTCAAGGCGCGCGTTGGTCAGCGTGTTGCGCTCGTAGGAGACCACCGTGCCGGGGCCGAGCGCGAGCAGGTTCCCCGCGTCGTCCCACTGGCTCCCCGGACCGTCCGGGCACCCGGGCCGGCCCGGACGCAGGCCGGTCTCGATGACCCGCAGCCGGCCAATTCCCATCGCCTGCGCGGCGGCCCCGAGGAACGGCTGGGGATGCGACAGCCGAAGCCCGTCGCCGTGCGGGGTGATCGTCCGGGCGACCAGCGAGTACGCCACCGCGGGCCGCATCACCACGGTGTCCGGGCCGGCGAGCGTGCACAGTGTGTCCAGGCAGTCGGTGCCGCCTGGGTCCATGAGCACGACGAGCACGGTGTGCGCGAACCCGCTGTCGAACACCTGCCGCGCGAGTCGCTCCATGCCCGCCGGCGAGGTCTGCGCGCCGGTCCCGATCGTCACCACCCCGGGCGCGAGCAGCAGCACGTCACCGCCGGCCAGCAGCTCGTGGCCCGGCTCGTACAGCCGCTTGGTGCCCGCGAACATCGGGTGGTGGGCGAAGACGATCGCGGCGAGTTCGGCCTCGGCGCGCCTGCCCTGCGGGCTTGTCACCGCCACGCTGTCCCCGATCCACACGCTTGAGTCGCGGGCGAACACGAGGTTGGGCAGCGGGCACAGCACGAAGTCCCAGGCGTCGAGCAGCCCGAAGACCGGGCCGCGCCCGCCGGGGAACTCATCGCGTGCCAGCCCCCTGATGAGCACCTGGGCGAGCTCCTCAGGGCCGAGGCCTTCGAGGAAGGTCCTGAGCTGGCCGCGCAGCTCGTCACCCAGCCGGGGGTCGTTGAGCGCTGAGTCGACCGCCTGCTGCCTGGCCGCCGCGTACTCGAGCGCGTCCTGCAGCAACTCGGTCAGGTACAGGACGGCCACGCCTTGCGCCCGCAGCGCGTCGGCGAACGCGTCGTGTTCCTGCTGCGCGCGTTCGGCCCATGGCAGGGCAGCGAACAGCATCCCGCAACTGTGCTGCGGCGTTATCCTTCGCAGTTCCGCTCCAGGCCGATGCACCAGCACCGTGCGCAGGCGTCCGGTCTCACTGTCCACCCCGTAGAACTCGGACACGAATCCCCCCGGAAACATGTCTTCTCCCGCGATTGCCGCACGTGCCGAATTACGCGGACTTCACCGCGCGGCATCCCCCGCGAGAAGTTATCACCACTTCCAGACAGGATTACGCGTCCCGCGACCATGCAATTACCAAACTCGCCGGGCTGCCGTATCGGACAGGCACTTCCGCCCACACGGTCGTCTCGCCAGGATCGGCGGCGCCCGGGCAGCCGTCGCGGAAGCCGTCGGCGGAGCCGTCGTGCCCGCTGCCGGGCTCGCCGGCCGGGCCGGCGTCCTCGTCACGCTCGCTGTCCCAGTGGCCGTCGCCAGCGCAAACCCCCCAGCGCAGCGACAGCCGGGCAACGATCCCCAGGCCGCGGCCGCCGAGCGACCAGCTGGACGGCTCGTTCACCGCGGGCACCGTAGGGCCGCCGCCGTCGCTTACCGCAACCTCAACGCTGTCCTGGCGCAGCGTCCACGAGACCTTCACAGTTCGACCCGGAAGCGGTCTAGCGTGCACCAGGGCATTGCTGATAAGTTCACTAATCACTAGCCCGGCGTCACAGGCCGTTCCCTCGTAAACGCCTGCTTCGGTGAGGTCACCGATCAGGCGACGGCGGGCTACGCCGACGCTAGAGGCTGTAAACGGGAGCAGTAGCGCGCTCGTAGCCACCTCCATAGACACTCCGCCCCGTCCGTGGAACTGAACGAACCCGGTTACGAGCGGAATGCCCCGTGCGAACGCGGTGAAACCGTGTTCGCCGTATTTCGCGGGCGTTAGCCGACAACATGTCCATGCCGTCGTGGCGCAACTGGCGCGCCGACAAGGTAACGTCAGGTCGTGGCCTTCGCTTATTCCGACCATGTTCCTGGGTGGCACCGTGGCTGACCCGACCGTTGTGGTTGACAACCTGCACGTGGTGTACCGCGTGTACGGGGCCGGCGGGAACAAGGGCACCGCCGCCACCGCGCTGATGCGCGTGGTCAAGCGGCAGCGTCGCGCGTCCATCCGCGAGGTGCACGCGATCCGCGGCATCTCCTTCGTCGTCAACCACGGCGACGTGATGGGCATCATCGGCAGGAACGGGTCGGGGAAGTCCACGCTGCTGCGGGCGATCGCCGGGCTGCTCCCCGCCGAGCACGGCGCCGTCTACACGACCGGCCAGGCGGCGCTGCTTGGCGTCAACGCCGCGCTGCTCGACGACCTCACCGGCGAGCGGAACGTGGTGCTCGGCTGCCTCGCGATGGGCATGCCTCCGCAGGAGGTCAAGGCCCGTTACCAGCAGATAGTGGATTTCTCCGGCGTCGGCCGGTTCATCGACCTGCCGATGCGCGCCTACTCAACCGGCATGGCACAGCGCCTGCGGTTCGCGATCGCCTCGGCCAAGAGCCACGAGATCCTCATGATCGACGAGGCGCTGGCCACCGGTGACGCCGCCTTCCGCACCAAGAGCCACGACCGGATCAAGGAACTGCGCAACGAAGCCGGCACCGTGTTCCTCGTCGCGCACAATCTCGGTGAGATCGAGCAGAGCTGCAACCGGGTGATCTGGATGGAGGCCGGGCAGATCCTGCGCGACAGCGACGACGTGCCCAGCGTCGTCGACGAGTACCTGGTCGCGACCGGCGGCGAGCCCCGCGACCGGGAGCAGGCCCGCCTGTAACCACCCGGGGCCGGCCGCCGGAGGGCTAGCTGTCTGGCTAGCTGGGGCTAGATGTCCGCCTGTCTGGCTAGCTGGGGCTAGATGTCGGCGCGGCGCAGGCTGAGCCGCATGACCGTGCCGCCATCGGGACGCGACTGGGCCACCACGGTCCCGTTCTGCGCGACGGCGAGCCGCCGCACGATGTAAAGGCCGATGCCGACCCCGCCGAACCGGCGGCGGTCGCCGGTCTCGCCCTGGACGAACCGCTCGAAGATCCGCTCGTGGTCCCCGGGCGCGATGCCGATCCCCTCGTCTTCCACGTCCACTTCGATCATCGGCCCCGTCACCCGCGCCCGCACGGTCACCAGCCCGCCGGACGGCGAGTACTTGAACGCGTTCTCGAGCAGCTGCCCGACGATGATGTCGGTCGCCATCGCGTCGCCGTGCGCGAGCGGCAGGTCCGCCGGGATCTCCGCGACGACCTCGTGCCTGTCCGACAGCGGCCCGAACGAGGTGACCGTCGTCCGCAGCAACCCGGCCAGGTCGAACGGACCGTTGTTGACGGGCAGCTGGTCCGCGCCGGCCCTGGCGCCGAGCAGCAGCTGCTCGACCAGCCGCCCCAGTGAGCCCGCCCGCTCGGCGATCGTCCGCACCGCGGCCCGGCGGTCGGCGTCGGAGAGCTGGTCCCACCGGCTGGCCAGCGTGGACGCGAACCCCTGCACGACGGTGATCGGGGTGCGCAGCTCGTGGCTGGTGGTGGCCAGGAACAGGTCCTTGGCCTCCTCGAGCTCCTTGGCGGCGGTGACGTCGCGGAAGTCGACGACCCGCTCGCCCCCGTCGCCGAACGCGGTGCACAGCA
>JASHPP010000150.1 GCA_030038035.1 Trebonia sp. | reverse complement strand
GGTGACCGCCACGTAGAGCAGCCGGCGCTCTTCCTCGACGGCCGCGGGGGTTCGCGCGTGCACGATCGGCATTATCCCCTCGGCCAGCCCGGGCAGCAGGACCGCGTCCCACTCCAGCCCCTTTGCCGCGTGCATGGTCGCGAGCGTCACCGCGTCCGCGACGGGAGCGTGGCCGGTCTCGGCCCGGCGGCCAAGTTCGGCGGCGAAGTCGGCGAGCGATGTCTGCGGACGCGCCGCGGCTGCGTCCTGGGCGAGCGCGGCGAGCGCGGCGAGCGACTCCCAGCGGTCCCGCGCCGCGCCGGGCGCCACGGGCGGGTCCACGCTCAGCCCGGCGCTGGCGAGCACGTGCCGGACCGCCGCGGGCAGGTCGCCGGGGACGAGCGCCTCGTCCGCCCCGTCGCTTTCCGCGCGCGCGGCACCGCGCAGCAGCACCAGTGCCTGGCGCACCTCTGGCCGCTCGTAGAAGCGCTCCCCGCCGCGCACCGCGAACCGGACCTTCGCCGCGGCGAGCGCCTGCTCGAACCGTTCGGTCTGCGCGTTGATCCGCACCAGGATGGCGATCTCCCGCGGCGGCACGCCCCGTCCGATCAGCGCCGCGGCCTGCGCGGCGACGGCGGCGGCCTCGGCCTCCTCGTCGGCGTAGCGCGACAGGGATGGCTCGGGGCCTGGCGGCCGCTGCGCGACCAGCGACCCGCCTTGCTCGCCCGGCCCGCCTCGCGCGCTGCCCAGCCGGTTGGCGACCGCCACCACCTGCGGCGTCGAACGGTAATCGCGCACCAGCCGCAGCACCGTCGCGCCCGGGTAGTCGGCCGCGAACTCCCGCAGGTAGGAGGGGGTCGCGCCGGTGAACGAGTAGATCGTCTGCTGCGGGTCCCCGACCACGCACAGGTCGTCGCGCCCGCCCAGCCACGCGTCGAGCAGCAGCTTCTGCAGCGGGTTGACGTCCTGGAACTCGTCCACGGTGAAATGGCGGAAGGCCGCGTGCACCTCGCGGGCCATCGCGGGCTCGGTGCACAGGATCGCCGCGGTGAGCTCGAGGACCGACTCGAAGTCGATCAGCTGCCGCTCCCTGCGCAGCTGCTCGTAGGCCTGGTAGAGCCGGGCGACGTCCTCGACCCCGGCCGACGGCGCCCGGCCGGCGGACAGCGCCGCAGGCGCGTACGAGCCGGGATGCACCTGGCAGACCTTTGCCCACTCGATTTCGGTCACCGCGTCGGCCAGCGCCGGCCCGTCGAGCCGCAACCGCATGTCGCGCGCCGTCTCGCGCAGCAGCGGCAGCTTGGACTCGATCAGCTTGGGCGGCCGCCCGCCGATCACGCGCGGCCAGAAGTACGTGAGCTGCCGCAGCGCCGCCGAATGAAACGTGCTCGCCCGCACCGCCTCCGCCCCGCCGCCGAGACCGCGCAGCCGTCCGCGCAGCTCGCCCGCCGCGCGCACGGTGAACGTGACCGCGAGCACGTGCGCCGGGTTGACCACGCCGGTGGCCACGGCGTACGCGATCCGGTGGGTGATCGCACGGGTCTTCCCGGTCCCCGCGCCCGCCAGCACGCAGACCGGCCCCCTGGTGGCCAGCGCCACCTCGCGCTGCTCGGGGTCGAGCCCGGCGAGCAGGTCCTCGGTGTCCATCGGTGACATTGTCCCGCACCGGGCGGGCCACGGCCGCCAAACACCGCGCGCGGCGCGGGAAGCCGTGACACGCCGGCGTTGTTGCATTCTGGCGGGACAGCCGCAGGCCGGCCATGCCCGCACGACGACAAGGAGGCACCGGTGCCGCTCACCATGTACACCACCCAGTGGTGCGGGTTCTGCAAGCGCCTGAAGGCGCAGCTCGGCCGGGCCGGCGTGGAGATCACCGAGGTCGACATCGAGCGCGACCCGGCCGCGGCGGAGTTCGTGATGAGCGTCAACGGCGGCAACCAGACCGTGCCCACGCTGGTGTTCTCCGACGGCAGCACGATGGTCAACCCGTCGGCGGCCCAGGTGCAGGCCCGGCTCGCCGAGCTGGCCGCGCCCCAGGCCGGCTGACCGGCCGCCGGGAAGTCTCGTTACTGGACGAGACTCGTGTGACGGGGGATAAAAGATCATTTATCCCGAACGAGCGGGGCCGTCTCTGCGCGCGTAGCGAAATTCCGCGCGAATGATTACGCCAATCAGCGTTCTGGCGTGGATAGTGGTAGCCAGTGCCCCTTCGTTCGTGGTGCTGGGAGCCAGGGGGGAAGCAGGCAGGAACAGGAATGAGCGTGAACGGGTCAACAGGCCGGGAGGGCGACCACGACGACGTGGTCGTACGCAAGGCGGAGCACGGCTGGGTGGTGCGCGGCGAGAACGTCTCCGACCTGACCAGCGCGATAGTCCTCGCCGACCTGTTCGCCGCCGACCAGGCGGCGGACGATGACACTCGGGTGTTCGGGGCCGTCGACGAGAACGGCGCGCCCCGGTCGCCGCAAGGGCGCGGCACCGGACGGCATGCCGGCCCGCAGTACGGCAACGGGCAGCGCGGGGGCGGCCCGGGCAGGCCGGTGGCTGGGCGCCCGCCCGCCGGATGGCAGAGCGCGCCGCCGGGGCAGCCGGCCCGGTCCGTTCGGGATAATGATGAGGCCGGACGGCTGGCGGTGACGGTCGCGCAGCTTGAGCATGCCCTTGCGTCGCGAGTCCGGGTGGAGCAGGCCATCGGCGTGCTGGCCGAACGGCACCGCCTGCGCCCCAGGGAAGCCTTCGACCTGCTGCGGGGCGCGGCGCGGTCGCGCGGGCGGCGGGTGACCGAGCTCGCGCAGGACGTGGTGGCGAGCGCGGCGAACCCGCTGCTGCGGCTGCCCGAGGAACTGGCCCGCAAGCTGCCCGAGCCGCGCCAGCGGGAGCGCTCGCTGCGGCGCGCCAGGCACGCCGGGCAGTTTTAGCCCGGCCCTGGCCCGGTCCTGCCCGGCCCTGGCCCGCTGCTAGCGCACCGCGTACCCGTCCCGGCGCAGGGCGGCGAGGACCAGGGCGGCCACGGCGTCCTGGCCGCGGGTGTTCATGTGGAAGGGCGCGGCGAGTGACGTCGGGACGAGGCCCTCGACGTCCTTGACCTTCGCGCTCTGGCAGACGTCGTGGCCGATCGTCGCGGTGAACGTGTTCACGAAGGTGGCGCCCGCGGCCCTGGCCGCCGCGCTGAGCATCGCGTTGACCCGCATCTCGATGCCGAGCAGGTAGGCGACGTCGCCGTTGGTGATCGGGACGGCCGGCCAGCAGCCGCCGTGCAGCGGGAACAGGTCGGGGTACCCGACGAGCAGCACCCGCGCCCGCGGCGCCAGGGCGCGGATGGCCTCGAGCACCGCGGTGATCTTCGGCCCCTCGGCCGCGACCTTCGCGGCGAGCTGGTCGGTGCCGCCGCTGGTGTAGTGCCGCTCGCACGGGCTCCCGTCCGGGTCGGTGATGCTCAGCTCCATGCAGGTGTCGAGCACGTTGAAGAACCCGATGTCGTCCCCGCCCAGTGTCAGCATGACCAGGGAGTCGCTGGGCGTGAGCACGCTCAGCTGCGGCGGGTTGGTGCCCAGGTACGTCTTCTGCGCGCTGGTCATCTCCTTGACGCCGGCGTTGGTGCAGGCCGCGTCGATGAAGTCGGCCGCGGCACCGAGCGCCCTGGCGACCTGAACCGGGTACGCGTTCGGGGAGCGCAGGCAGCCGGGCGGCTGGCTGGTGAGCGACAGCGGCATCAGGTCGCCTGCCGTGTACGAGTCGCCGAGCGCGACGACCGGCCCGGACAGCGTCAGCGGCTGCGGCGAGGGCGGGGGCGGGGGCGGGGGCGAGGCCGGGCGCGCTGCCGGCGGCGTCGAGGCCGGCGCCGGGGCGGTGGGGGGCACCTTGTGCGCCGCGCCGGCCGGGGCGGCGGAGGCGGAAAGGAGCACCGCGACCACCGCGGCCGCGGCCAGCACGCCGGCCCCGGTCCACCAACGACCCCTCACCGTGCGCCCCCCGAGCAAGGCGATATTCGCTTGCAGGGTAGCACCCGCGCGGTTGTCCGGCGATGCCCGCGATTGCCCGGGCCTGGGGGGCGCTTGGCCGCGGCTCAGGGGGCGGGCGTGGCGGGGACGGTGACGCCGGCGTGGGCCCAGGGGCGGGTGAAGCCGACGACCTTCTGGTCGCCAGGCGGCGAGCTCGGCGTCCCGTACGTGGCAATCCGGATCGGGAAGCCGGGCGCGTACGCCTCGATCATCTCGCCGTCGCCGATCACCAGGCCCACGTGCCCCGGCGCCGCGGCGGTGCCGTCCGACCCGGCGAAGAAGACGAGGTCGCCCGGCTCGACCTGGGCGCCGCTGACCCGCGGGCCCCACGCCCACTGCTGCTGCGACGTGCGCGGGATGTCGATCCCGGCGGCCCGGTAGGCCATCATGACCAGCCCGGAACAGTCGAACGCGTCCGGCCCTGTGCCGCCCCACAGGTACGGCAGGCCGAGCTGCTGCTCGGCGTAGTCGATCGCGGTGGTGACGGCGGCGTTCGGGGTGACGATCGAGTCGAGCACGTTCGTGCCCGCGCACGACGCCGACACGGCGCCGTC
>JASHPP010000149.1 GCA_030038035.1 Trebonia sp. | reverse complement strand
ACCTCACCGCCGGGCGCTGCGCCGAACTGGGCGTGCGGCGGGCCACGAAGGACGAGCTCCTCGCGTCCGCCGACGTCCTCGGGGTCTTCCTCGTGTTCTCCGAGCGCTCCCGTAACACGCTGCGCGCCGCCGACCTGGCGAAGATGAAGCGGGGCGCCATCGTGGTCAACATCTCCCGCGGCCCGATCGTCGAGGAGGCGGCCCTCGTCGAGGCGCTCCGCTCGGGTCACCTCGCCGGCGCCGGCCTGGACGTCTTCGACCGCGAGCCGCTCCCCGCCGATCACCCGTTCCGGTCCCTGGACAACGTCGTCGTCACCCCGCACATCGGGTACGTCACCGAGCAGCTCTTCCGCGCCTCCTGGCAGCGCATGGCACAGGACGTCGCCGCCTACCTCGCGGGATCGCCGATCCGCGTGGTCACCGACCCCGCCGACTGCCCGCCGATGGTGCCGCAGTAGGCCGCCGCCCATCATGACGAGGCGAGCAGCCAGGATAAAGGCGGACGGCGGCCAGAATCCCAGCCGTGGAGCGGCGAGCCCGCGAATCTTGCGAATCATGAGTTACGGCGCGCAGTCCCAGCTGTCGTGCTCGCTGCCGGCTGGCAAGCTCACGCGCACGCAGCTGGACACGCCGATCACGAACGTTTCAACGCCAGCCGCGTACCGGATCATCGTGATCGTTCCGTCGCCCGGGCCAAGGCTGACCTGCCGTCAGTAGTTCCCTTTGCCGTGGGAGCGGCACTGTCCGTTCGGGAAAATGGATCTTAATAGCCCGAACGGGCCGCGGCGCCTGTCACGGGCCGGCCTAGCCGGTGCCCAGCGCGATCTGAAGTGCGCGCACGGCCAGCACGATGACCGCGGCGAGCAGGTAGCAGCGCAGCACGACCAGGCCCAGCGTGCGCCACGGCGTGCGCGCTGGCGGGCTGAGCGACTCGATGGGCGGCATCGTCCAGGTCAGGCGGTCCGCCGCGCCCGGCGGGGCCGGGCCTGCTGGCTGCGGATGGCGGTCACCTGGCCGGCTCGGGGTACCTGCCGGCCGCCGCCATCGCCGCCGCCCTGATCCTGACCGCCCACCTGGCCCTGCGGCCGGTCGCCCAGCGGGTCGACCGGCCGCCGGCCAGCGCCGCGGCCGCGACGACCTGGCCATGGAAGCAGCCGTCAGCCGCCGCTGGCCGCCGTCGGCCGCCACGTGCAGGCGAGATCGCCGCCCCACACACGAGAGCCGTATGCAGCGGGCTAGTGAGCGCAAGAGTCGCGCTAAGAATCGCCTGGCCATGTTTTCCCGTGCCTATAACCGGAGCTGATGCTTCAGGCAGGCGTTAGCGAGGGCCGGCTGGCAGCGAGCAGTTAACCTGCGGGAGGTTTTTCTGATGGCTATCACGGAGGTAGCCGTTCCCGGCACCGATGCGCTCGCGGCCGGGGACGGGTCCTCGTTCCGCCGGATCCTGGTCCCGGTCCGGCTGGTCGCCGAGGCGGCCGAGACCGTGGCGGTGGCGGCACGGATGTGTGCTTCGGCCAACGGCGTGCTGCGCCTGGTGCACGTGCGGATCTATGACCCGCCGGTGCCAGGGGATGGCCGCTTCTACCCGCAGACCCCGGGTGAGGCGGCGGCCGTACCCGATGAGGCGCTGCCGATTGTCTGGGCCTACGGCGTGCGGGCCACCACGGCCGTGGTAGACGCGCCGCGAGGGGAAGTCGCCTCGGCCATCGCCCAGCAGGCGTGGGCATGGCGCGCCGACGTGATCGTGATGACCAGGCGTCCCAGCCCGGCCATCTGCCGCCTCTTCCTGCGCAGCGTGCCCGACCAGGTCATGCGCAAGTCGCACTGCCCGGTACTCGCCGTTCATCCGGGGCCGACGGCGACCCGAAATGCCATCCGCTGACGAGATCACGGGCGCCGCCGGGGCGGCTGGCCATTTCCGCATCCACCTCGGCGCGGCGGCCGGGGCCGGCAAGACCATCGCGATGCTGGAGGAGGGGCACCGTCGGCGCGCACGCGGCGCCGATGTGGTGATCGCCTTCGTGGAGACGCACGGGCGGCCGGTGACGGAAAGCCGGATCGGGAGCTTGGAGATCGTTCCCCGGCGGCCGGTCAACTACCGGGGTAACCGGTTCGAGGAGATGGACGTCGATGCCGTGCTGCGGCGGCGCCCCCGGGTGGCGCTCGTCGACGAGCTGGCGCACACCAACGTGCCTGGGTCCGGGCGGCACGCCAAGCGCTGGCAGGACGTACTTGAGCTGCTCGACGGCGAAATCGACGTGGTCACGACCGTCAACATCCAGCACCTGGAGAGCATCGCGGAAATCGCCGAGGCGATGACAGGAGTGCGGGTCCGCGAGCGAGTCCCGGACTGGGTCGTCCACCAGGCTGATGAGATCGAGCTGGTCGATGCCACGCCAGAGCAGCTTCGCCGCCGGATGCTGAACGGCAGCATCTATCCGGCCGAGCAGGTCCCGCAGGCCCTCAGCCATTTCTTCCGTGCCGGCAACCTGGCCGGGCTGCGGGAGCTCGCCATGCGTTTCCTGGCCGGTGAGACCGAAGGAGAACTCCTGCGGTACCTGGCCCGCCAGCGCACCCTGGCCCTGTGGCAGACCGCCGAGCGCGTCATGGCCGGCGTCACGCCCGCGCCGGGTGCCGATGCGATCGTCCGCCGCGCCGCGCGGATAGCCGAGATGAGCCATGCCGACCTGGACATCGTGTACATCGCGAGCGGGAGCGACGGCCGGGGCCGCGATGACTGGCTGGCCCGGTTGCGGCAGGTGACCTCGGACGTGGGCGCCTCGTGGCATCACCTGCACGCGGAAGATCCCGCCACCGCCCTGATCGAATTCGCCCAGGACGAGCAGGTCACCCAGATCGTCCTCGGCGCCAGCGACCGCAACCCCTGGCAGGAGCTGGCCAGCGGCGGCTCGACCGTCAAGCGCATCACACGGCTCGCGACCCGAGCCGGAATCGACGTCCACATCGTCGCTCCGCACGCGAGGACGGCATCCTGACCGGCCGTAAGCTGACCTCCACGGGGAGGTCGGGCGATGCCGAACGAAAGCACGCGGACCGTGGTCGTGGCCCTCGGGGCCGGCCTGGGGGTCGCTCTCGCCAAAGTCGGCGCAGCGGTCGTCACCGGTTCGACCGCGATGGCCGCCGAGGCCGCGCATTCGCTCGCCGACAGCGCCAACGACCTGTTCCTCTTCGTGGCTCAGCGGCGCAGCAGCCGCCTTCCCGATGACCAGCATCCCCTGGGGTACGGGCGGGAAGCCTACTTCTGGGCGCTGATCGCGGCCCTCGGGGTCTTCGTCGTCGGCGCGGCGTTCTCGCTGCGCCAGGGCATCGATGAGCTGATCCACCCGAGCGCCACCTCATCGTTCGCCGTGGCCTATGTCGTGCTGGCGATCTCTACGGTCTTTGATCTCGTGTCGATTCGCCAGTCAGCAGGCCAGCTGGTCCGCCGGGCACGCCGTGAGCATCGGGAGCTGCTCGAGGAGTCCAGGGTCACGTCCGACCCCACGCTGCGGGCCGTATTCGTCGAGGACGCGGTGTCGGTCTCCGGAGACGTCATCGCCCTCGCCGCCCTGGCCCTGAATCAGGTCACCGGGTCATCCATCCCGCAGGGAGTGGCCGCGGTGCTCATCGCGCTGGTGCTGATCCGCGTCAGCCTGCGGCTCATCCAGCGCAGCCACGACTTCCTGGTCGGCGCCTGGGTGCAGGCCGGCGGCGGGCCGCAGGGACGCGACGTGGCCGGCCTCACCCAGCCATTCCGGCCAGCCGATGAGGAGCGAATACGAGCCTTTCTCCTTGGGTACCCCGGCGTGACCGCCGTCCGGGAACTCCTCGTCACCTTTATCGGTCCAGGCCGGGTGTGGATCGTCGTCCGCGTTGACATCGACGACGCCCTCCGCGGCGCCCAGGTCAAGGCACTGGTTCGCGGCATCGAATCGGGCTTGAAGCAAGAGTCGGAAAGCTTCGCTCGTGTCGACGTAGTGCTGTGGGGTGAAAGTGATTTATGCGCTGGGTATGACTCCGTGATGAAGCTGTTACATCATCTCGTCTGAGCGTAGGGGGCCGCGATGCACACCACCGAAGACCACAGCAGCGACGTGAGCGGGGCGCCGGATGCCGAGACCATGGACATGCCGCTCGAGGTGCTCGTCCTTCCGGTCTCGGACGCGAGCCGGGCGAAGGAGTTCTACTCCAGGCTGGGGTGGCGGCTGGACGCCGACCGGGCCACCGACGAGTTCCGCCTGGTCCAGTTCACGCCTCCCGGCTCTGGCTGCTCGATCCAGTTCGGCACGAACATCACGACCGCCGCACCAGGGTCGGCCCAGGGCCTGCTGCTGATCGTCTCCGACGTACAGGCCGCGCACGATGCGCTGGCCGGGCGCGGTATCAAGGTCAGCGAGGTGTTCCACTGCGCGGCGGGGTCCGCATGCCGCTTCAGGGACGGCGACGGCGCGTTCAAGCGCGTCAGCGGGCCCGTGCCCGAGCACACCAGCTACGGCTCGTTCGCCTCCTTCAGCGACCCGGACGGCAACGGCTGGCTACTGCAGGAAGTCACCACCCGGCTGCCCGGCCGGGTCGATCCCCGGCGGGCCTCCTTCCGGTCTGCCGACGACCTGGCCAGCGCGATGACCCGCGCCGCCCTCGCGCACGGCGAGCACGAAAAGCGCATCGGCAAGGCCGACCCGGACTGGCCCGACTGGTACGCGAAGTACATGGTCGCCGAGCAGGCAGGCGCGCCGCTGCCCGTGTGAGCACCGCGGCCGCGGGGCCGGGGCAGGGGCGGGGCGGACAGCGTCAGCTGAGGCGTTTGGCACGCCGACGGCCAGCCAGGTAGTGGTAGGCGAGCCAGCCCCCGGAAATCAGGATCTTCAGCGCGATGACCCGGTACACCAGCACCGCCGCCACCGCGTAGGTGCCGCGCAGCCCGGCGCTGGCGAGGGCGGCGACCAGGACGATTTCGACGATGCCGAGCCCGGCCGGCACCGGGCTGAAGCTGGCTGCCCCGACGCCCGCGGACCAGATGACCAGGATCGTCGCCCATGGGACGGGCTCGCGGACCGCCTTGATCGCGCAGACCAGGCAGGCCACGTCGGCCAGCCAGTTGACCAGCGCCCAGCCGAGCGCCCGCCCGGCGGTGAGGTACCCCAGGCGCAGCGTGCTTACCCGGTCGACCGCGCTGGTGACCAGGGGGCCCGGCTCGCCCCGCGGCCGCCCGCTGACACGCTTGCTCACCCGGAGCGCGGCGATCATGCGGGCCATCAGCCAGCCGCGGGCCCGCGGGAAATGCAGCGCCACCACGATCGCGACCACCGCGGCGACAAGCGCGGTACTGCCCGCCAGCGCCGCCGCCGCGGCGGCCGGATTGCCGGTGATCAGCGCGCCGGTGGCGGCGACGACGGCGAACGCGACGCTGGAGAAGATCCCCGCGACCGTCAGGGCCACGCTGACGTGCTCAGGCGCGGCCCCGGCGCGGCGGAAGTCGCGGTAGGCGTAGGCGGTCGCGATCCCCGATCCGACGAATGGCACGCTGATCGAGATCGCGTTCGAGCTGTAGGCCGTGGCCATCGCCGAGATGAGCGTGTGCCTGGCCCCGACGCCGCGCAGCAGGCCGCGCTCAAGCTGGGCCAGGGCGACCATGGAAAAGGCTTCCGCGCCGATCCCCGCCAGCAGCCACCCGACGCGAATCTCGGGCAGCGCGGAGATGCCCTGCCGTATGGTGGCGCGCTCGGCGTAGACGGCGACCGCGGCGGCTACGGCGATCGCGGCGATGCCGGCCACCTGCGCGATGCCCACCCAGCCGTGCCGCAGCAAGTGCCCCGCCGGCGGGTGCAGGGGTCTGTTCGCCGGGGGATCCGCCATGGATTCCTCCGTCTGGCACGTCAGGCAGGAATTCGCGGCCTCGGCAAGCCGGGCGGGGTTGCGGTGCGGGTTCACCGTCACCAGCCCCGCCGCGCCGCGTTCGGCAAACCTCCTGGCGAGTCAGCGCCGCGGGAGGATGAACCTTTCGACGGCGGTCGCGAAGCCCTCCTCGGAGTTCGAGGTCGTGATCCGCCGCGCCGCCCGCTGCACGTCGGGGGTGGCGTTCCCCATCGCGATGCTCAGCCCCGAGTGGGCGAACATCAGCACGTCGTTCGGCATGTCGCCGATCGTCGCGATGGCCTCGGGCGGGATCGCGAACTTCGCG
>JASHPP010000148.1 GCA_030038035.1 Trebonia sp. | reverse complement strand
GCCCAGCAGGGGTTCCTGTGGATGCAGCCCGGCTACGTGCCTTTCACCCACAGCCCGTGGCAATGGCTCGGCCGGATGATCCTGCCCTGGATCGCGCTCGCCGCCACACAGGCGGGAGTGACGGCCAGGCTGACGCGGTCGGCGGTCCTTGAGGTACTCGGCGAGGACTACATCAGGACCGCGCACGCCAAGGGACTGTCGCGGCGGCGGGTCTTCTGGTGCCATGTGCTCCGGCCGTCGATCGTCGCCCTGATACCGAGCATCAGCATCGGGCTCAGCACGCTGCTGGGGGCCGCGGCCATCATCGACCAGATCTTCACGCTGGGCGGGGTGGGGCAGACATTCCTCACGGCGGCCAAGGAGAACGACCTCATGGTGATCATGGGAACCGTGCTCATGACGGTAATCCTGGTCGCGCTGATCAACTTGATCGCCGACATCTGCCAGGTCCTCGCCGACCCGCGGATCCGCCTCTTACCACTCCGGCCGCGGGGGCGGCGGAGCATGCCCCGGCCTTGGGTGTCGGCAGGCTGACAGCAGCCCTGTCGGCCGGGTGACTGCCTTTAGCCCGCCGATTCGGCACCCTCGTCTACAAGAGACGAGAGGAGACAGTCACATGTCAACGTATCAGCGCATAGCGGCGGCCTCCGCGGTGGCGGCCCTAGCCCTCGCGGTCGCGGCCTGCGGGTCCACGTCCGGGTCCACGTCCGGGTCCACGAGCGGGTCCACGAGCGGGTCCACGACCACCTCCACGCAGGGGACCTCAAGCAGCACCACAGCCCAGTCGAACACCAACTTCCCCTACGAGCCCGGTGGCGTCACCTACTCCGGCGATGAGGGCGCGGTGTACTTGTTCAGCATCCCGGCGGGCTCCTACTCCCTGAACCAGCAGGCCTCGTACGACTCGGCGACCGACCCCTACGGCAACGGCCAGTGCCAGTTCAGCGGCGCGCTGAACTACCAGTCGGGCAGCGGCGGCAGCATCTCGCTCGGCGTCACCATCCCGATCTCGGTGCCCATCAACGGCCCCGTCAGCACGGTCAACCTCCCCGCCGGGGACTACGAGCTCGACATCTTCCCCACCACCACCTGCTCGTGGACGGTCGAACTGTGGCCGTAGCCGAGCCCGTCCCTGGGTGCCCGTCCCGAGGTGCCCGTCCCGGGGTCCCGCCAGAGGCGTCCCGGCTTCGCTTCCTATCGGAAGCCCAGTCGTGGGGGACGCCTCTGCTGGCGCCGTCATCCGGTCTGATCGCCGTGGGCGCGCCGGTACTCGTCCAGTAGCCGGACCACCTGTTCACGCGCCCCGTTCAGGTCCGCGCCCAGCCCTGTCAGCACCTGCCCGGCCACGCCGTAGCCCTGCCGGATGAGGCCGAGCAGGATGTGCTCGGTACCGATGTAGTCGTGGCCGAGAAGGCGGGCTTCCACCAGTGCCAGCTCCAGCACCTTCTTCGCCTGCGGGGTAAACGGGATGTGCCCGGACGGCGTACCCGCACCCTGGCTGACGGCCTCCTCGACCCGCTGCCGCGCCGTATCCAAGCTGATGCCCAGCGATTCCAGCACCTTGACCGCCACGCCGCTGCCTTCCTGGATCAGGCCCAGGAGGATGTGCTCGGTACCCACGTAGTTGTGGTCTAGCGCCCTGGCCTCTTCCTGTGCCCGGACCACGATCCGCCGCGCCCGGTCAGTGAACCGCTGAAACATGCCCGTCGCCGCCCTCTCTGACGCACATTGACGCACATTCCCGGCTAGCTAGGCCGATGCTAATCGACGCATCGCGTTGCCAACGCATGGCCGGATCGCCCATGCTGAAGCAGGTGTCAGCGGGTGGCCAGGCAGCCAGCGCGGCGGCCGCCGCCCGGGGGAGGGAGACCCACTTGGGGCCGGACACGAGTGAGCAATTCCCAGGTCAGCGGCCAGATCGGGCAGCGGGCCAAGGTCCGCTTGGCGACACGGCGGGCCAGCCGCCCATCGGGCTGCCGAGCGAGTACGCTGGCGCCCCGAGACGACCCCGCCAATTCCGCAGGGGATTGCGCAGCGCGCTCCCGACCGTGCTTGGCCTCGCGTTGTTCGGCGCATTCGTACTGGCGAGTTGGCTCAACTGGTCGATCTGGCCGTTTTTTGCCGTGGCGTACTTTCTCTACCTGTGCTGGCTCGTCTGCTGGCTCGTCGTCCTGCGAGTGCGACGACGCCTTCGTATTCGCAGAGCCCGCCGTTTCCGGCCACCACCGCTTGGGGGTTAGCACTTTCCGGGCCCGCCCAGCGCGGGCTCGCGGGGGCAGGGACGGACCCGCACGCCTGGCCGGCCGCCGCGGGCGCCGGGGCGCGCCGGGGCACCGAGGCCACGGGCACGCGGGCCAGGCCATCGATTCACGATCGGATCGGCCGCTGCTTGTAATGATCTGCTCTCTCGCTGAGTGCCGCGTTTGCCGCGATCACCGCCTCAGCCTGCGCGGCGGCCCCTCCGGCCAGCCCGGTCATCGGAAGCCCTTGCATACGGGGCCGCGCGATTGCTTTAGGCACGCGCCAAACGCAACCACAGTCATCGCAGGTTCTCTCTTACTCCCGCGTTCGCCAGGGAATGCGCACAGCTTGACTTTGACGCCCGCCCGCTCTGCGCTGATGGCACTGCGCCGGCGGCGCGGGCATAGTTTGGGTCTCATGACGATCGGGATCCTTGCCGCCGTGCTCGGGGTTCTGATAGCCATCGCGGCCATCACCATCCCCCGGCTGGTGGCCCGCCGAAACCACCCGGAGGACCATGCCGACTCGCTCGCCTACCTGCAGGAAACCGGCCGGTCGGCGCAGGACGTCGCGCGTGGCAACGCCGGCTGGCCGTTCCCGCAGGAGAACGATGACGGATCACGGCCGGCGGGCGGCTCAGACGGTGCTCCGCCCCGCAACGGCTCCCGAACCGTTGAAACCGGTACTCAGCCAGTGCGGCGTACCTTCATCGTCCAACCCCCGCG
>JASHPP010000147.1 GCA_030038035.1 Trebonia sp. | reverse complement strand
AACAACGTCTTCGCGCACGTCCCGGACATCACCGGGTTCGCGGCGGGGCTGCGCGAGCTGGTCAAGGACTCCGGACTCGTGACGCTGGAGTTCCCGCACCTGCTCAGGCTCATCGAGCGGCGGCAGTACGACACGATTTACCACGAGCACTATTCGTACCTGTCGCTGCTTACCTCGAGCCGTGCGCTGCAGACCGCCGGCCTGCGCGTCGTCGACGTCGAGGAACTCAGCACGCACGGGGGTTCGCTGCGGGTGCACGCGCGGCCGGCGGCGGCCGCGGGAGAGCCCGCCGAACGGGTGAAGGCGGTGCTCGACGCGGAGGAAGCGGCGGGCCTGCATTCGGTCGCCGGGCATGCGGGGTTCGCGGGCGAAGTCCTGCGGATCAAGAGCGACCTGCTGAGCTTCCTGCTCACCGCCGCGGCACAGGGCCGCCCGGTGGCCGGCTACGGCGCGCCCGGCAAGGGAAACACGCTGCTCAACCACTGCGGGATCAGATCGGACCTGCTCGGCTACACGGTCGACAGGTCGCCGGTCAAGCAGGGGAAGTTCCTGCCGGGCACGCACATTCCGATCTACCCGCCAGAGCGCCTGGCACAGACCAGGCCGGACTACATCCTCGTGCTGCCGTGGAACCTGCGCGATGAGATCACCACCCAGCTTGGGTACGTGCGATCCTGGGGCGGGCGCCTGGTCTTCCCGATTCCCTCGCTCGAAGTCGTGTGAGCCTCGTATTACAGAGCGTGCCTGGCAGGTCTGATAGCTCAGGTGGCTTCAAGGAGGAGGGTGGCATGAAGGTAGTCCTGTTTTGTGGTGGCCTGGGCATGCGCATGCGGGACGGGGTAACGACCGCTCCTAAGCCCATGGCATTGATCGGCGAGCGTCCGCTGCTGTGGCATGTCATGCGCTATTACGCGCACTACGGGCACACGGAGTTCGTGCTCTGCCTCGGCTATGGCGCCTCCGCGGTGAAGGACTTCTTCCTCAACTACGACGAGACCCGGTCCAACGATTTCGTGATGAGCGGCGGCGGTCAGGTCGATTTGTTCAAGACGGATATTTCTGACTGGCGAATCACGTTCGTCGACACGGGCCTGCATTCCGCGATCGGCGAGCGGCTGCGGCGCGTCCGGCGCTTCGTCAAGGACGAGGAGATGTTCCTGGCCAACTACGCGGACGTTTTCACGAACGCGCCGCTGCCTGACATGATCTCCCGTTTCACGGCCAGCCAGGCGGTGATCAGCCTGCTCGCCGTGCCTCCGCAATCCTCCCATCACGTCGTTGACATCGACGAGAACGGGCTCATCACCCAGGTGACCCCGGTGCGCGACCTGCGCCAGTGGGAGAACGGCGGGTATTTCGTGATGCGGCAGGAAATCTTCGACCACCTCAACGAGGGCGAGGACCTCGTCGAGGACGCGATCGTGCGCTTGGTGCCGCAGGGGCGCGCGCTCGCTTACCCGTACAAGGGGTACTGGTCGCCGGCGGACACCGTCAAGGAACGCGCCCAGATGGAGGAGATGTACCACAGGGGGAACTGCCCGTGGATGATCTGGGACGCCGAGCGCTCCGGGCACACCGCGCCCACGTCCGCGGACGTGCTGGCCCGCGCGGCCGGCGCGGCCGGCGCGGCCGCGCTCGCCGCCGACCAGGTGGTCAGCGCGTGATCAGCTGGCGGCTGAACGCACCGGCCGGCGGGCCCCTGTCGGTGCTCGCGATCGGAGCGCACCCGGACGATATCGAGATCGCGGCGGGTGGCACCCTGCTCAGCCTCGCCGGACGCCAGCACGGGCTTCGGGTCAGGTATGTGCTGCTCACCGGAACGCCGGAGCGGCAGCGCGAGGCCAGGGCGGCCGCGCGCGGCTTCACGCCAGGCGCCGACCTCGAGGTCGAATTCCATGATCTGCCCGAGGGACGGCTGCCGGCCGTCTGGGCCCAGGTCAAGGAGATTATCGAGGGCGTGGCCCGCTCGTTCGCTCCCGACCTCATCCTCGGGCCCGCCACGGGCGACGCGCATCAAGACCACCGGACGATCGCGGAAGTGCTGCCGACGGCCTTCCGCGATCAGGTCTGCCTCGGCTACGAGGTCCCCAAGTGGGACGGCGACATGCCCCGGCCGAACACGTACTTCCCGCTGACCGACGAGATCGCGCGGGCGAAGGCCGACCTGCTCGACGAGTACTACCCCTCACAGCACAAGCGCGATTGGTGGGGAGCGGAGACGTTTCTCGGGCTGGCGCGCCTGCGCGGCGTGGAGTGCCGCGCGCGCTACGCCGAGGCGTTCACGTGCACCAAGCTGGTCATCTCCTGACGGCCGACTCGGCCGCGTGACGGCCCCGAGGGCTCGCGGGAACGGCCTTGCCCCCGCCGTCCCCCTCGTCCCCGCTGTCTTCGTCGAACAGCACTTGCGACAAGACCGTGAACTGGTCGTCCAGGGCGCGCATGTTCGCCGCGTTCGCTTCCGCCATCTGCTGCCGCAATTCGGCGTGCCGTGTCTTGACCGCCTCGAACTGCTCGATGAGCTGGGCGACGCTGAACGAGTTCGCGGAAAGGCTGAATTCCGCCAGCCCCATGTCGGTCATCAGGTCGGCGAACTTTCGTGAATAGCCAAGGGATATGGTCGGCTTGCAGAGTTTCAGCGCGCACATCACATTGTGGTAGCGGGTGGCGACCACCGTTCCCATGGGGGACATGAGCCGCATGAGGTCGGCGTAGGAATCGGCGCGTTCGGCGGACACCACTGCCGGGCCGAGATCTGGCCGCTCGCGCCGTACGGCGGCCAGCACCTGGTCGGCGACGTCCCAGTCGAACTTGCTGTCCCCGCCGAAAAGCCGCACCCGATGGCCGGAGTTCACGAGCCAGCTGGTGAACTGCGTCATCTTCTCCACATAAGACGAGTGGATCTCCGCCGCTTGCGCCCTGTCGTCGTTTCCCCCGTGATACGCCATCACGCCGACTCCGACTGCCCGCAGGTCCCCGGGCTCGTACGGCGGGGCCGGGACGCCGAAGACGAGGTCGGGATACACGCGATCCCGCGACGTGTCGATGCCCCGGGCCCGCATCGCCGCAAGCGAGTGTTCGTCGCGGTAGGACCGGTAGCACGCCAGCCGTGCGGTCGCGTTGGATAGCCACCGGCTGGTCCGCTGCCTGACGGGGCCGGCCCCGACGCTCACCAGCGCGACCTTGGTGCGGAAGATTCTCCCGGACACCGCGACCACGAGCAGCGTGAACGGGTATCCCCACGGCCGCACCGGCAAGGTGAGCTCAAGCGGGCCGGTGCCCGGCATGATCACCACGTCGTGGCGGCGTACCCAGGACATCGTCCTGAACACGTCAAGCCCCTTGCCGAGGGCCTTGACCGGGGCCGCCACCGGGCCCGGCATGCGGCCCTCATGTTTGGAGTACCAGTACAGGGGCGTGATCGCGATGCCGTACCTGGTGCGCATCTGCTCGGGCGTCCCGCCGCCCATGACATCGACGATGGCGTCCGGGTGGGCGGCCGCGAGGTAGTCGAGCACGGTCTCCATAGACGCGTCGTTGCCCGAGTTCCCGGAACCGAGGATGCCGAAGAGGCCGACCTTGGCAGTCTTCGGCGGGGGTGGCTTGTTCACGTCTGTCCCTAATCTCCTTCGGCTGCCCGGGCTGGACTAAGCAGCTGACGCGTGTGCATGCAGGAGATCGGGGAGGACCGCGGCCTGATACAGCCGGTGGCATCCGGGCGGCCGGGCTGGCCGCCTGTGGCGCCGCGCCGTAGTCCGCGGTCCGGCAAATCTACCTTTGCGCAGCCGTATCACCACGCCGCCCGTGCGCTCTTATTCGATGGCAGAGTACTCTCCCGGAGGCTGAGTGAGCGGGCAGGCGCTGGATCTGAAGAGGTCAGCCACGACCGTGTGGCGGCACAAGATCGTGGCGGGCACGATCGTGGCCTTGGGGTTGATCGGGAACACCGTGTACTTCGCGGCTCAGCCCCAGGTGTACACGGCAAGCGCGCTCGTCGTTCTCCCCCCTCCGCTCAACGCCTCAACGGCCGGCGGGCAGACGCCTTCCGTCAACGTCTCCACGCAGTCTGTCGTCGTCACCAGCGTGCCGGTGCTCCTGGCCGCGCTGCGCACCGCTGACCTGTCAGTCTCCCTCGCGGCGCTGCAGCACCGGATCACGGTCGCTGAGGCGGGCTCGCTGACCATATCGATCAGCGCCCAGGGCGAGACCGCACAGCAGGCGGAACGGACGGCGAACGCTGTCACCCGCAGCTACATCGCCTATATCACCGCCGCCAGCAATCCTGCCGGGCAGCAGCCAGCCGAGCTGCTGCAGCCCGCGGCGACCGCGATCGCGAAGCCCCGCACCACCCGTGTTTACGAGGCGGCCGCGTCTGGCGCCGCGGCAGGCGCGCTGGTCGCGCTCATCGCGGTGCTCGCGATCTGGGGTAACGACCGCCGGCTGCGCAAGCGCGACGCCATCGCCGACTCGATCGGGGTACCCGTCCTGGCCGGCGTCCGCGCCAGCTCCCCGGCCGATGCGGCCGGCTGGACGAGGCTTTTCTGGCACTGCGAACCCCGGGCGGGCGACGCGTGGCTCCTGCAGCGCGCGCTTCGCGAGCTCGGCCTGCCCTGGCAGGCCGGTCACGGCGGCGCCGGGTCGGTGGCGGTGCTGTCGCTGTCGCCGGACCGCGCGGCTCTCGCGCTAGGGCCCCAGCTCGCGGTGTCCGCCGCCGGGCAAGGCATTCCCACCGCGCTGGTGATCGGCCCATGTCAGGCCACCAGGGAGGCGACCGCCCTGCGGGCGGCGGGCGGCGCCGCGACAGGACAGGACGCGGGGAACCTCCGGGTGCTGGTGACCAACCACGAGGACATCTCCCAGCCGCCCGCGCAAGCCCTGACCGTCGTCGTCGACGTCGTCAGCCCGCAGGCGCCTCGCCTCGCCGGCACGCCGCGCGCCGACGTCACGCTGCTGGCGGTTACCGCCGGCGCGGTCACCGCGAAGCAACTGGTCCGCGTCGCCGCCGCCGCCGCTGGCGCCGGCCGGACCATCGCGGGAATCTTGGTGGCCAACCCCGAGTCAGGTGACCAGACAACCGGGCGCCTGCCACAGCTGGCGCGGTTGGACCAACACCAAACGCCAACCCGCATGGTCGGCCTAGTGACGGAGAGTAGACGATGACGGAACGTGAGCAGGCGGTGACGTACTCACTGAACGGGGACCATGACGGTCCCGCGCGGCTCACAGCCTTTCCCGACTTCATCCTGCCCGAGGACCAGCCGGCCGATGTGGCCGCCGGCCTCGTGAGCCTGGGCTACATCTGGGCGGCCATTCACCGCAAGGCGCGGCTGGTGTGCGCGCTTGCCCTCGTCGGTATCGTGATCGGCCTGGGCTTCTTCAAGATCGACCCGCCCGCGCACAGGGCCCAGACCTCGGTGCTGATCACGTACGGGGTCGACGAGAACCCGTCGGAGGCGGTCTTCGACGAGCAGGCGATCGCCGAGAGCCACCCGGTGGCCGAGCTTGCCATGGCCAAGCTCGGAATTCACCAGAGCCTCGGCAGCTTTGCCGCCTCGTACTCGGTCACGATCGTTACCGAACGCGTGCTGCAGATCACGGCGAGCGCGAAGACCAGCAGCGAGGCGGTCAGCAGGGCCAACGCGATAGCCAGCTCGTACCTGCAGCTGCGGGCCGAGCAGCAGGAGCAGGCTCAGCAGGTGGTCACCCAGTCCATGCAGCAGGAAGTGCCAGGGGACATGCAGAGCGTGGCGTCCCTGGAAGCGAAGGTCGCCGCCGTCGAGCGCGAGCCCAAGACGTCGGCGCAGCAGGCCGAGCTCAAGAAGGTGCAGGCCCAGGAGAGCCAGGCCGCCCTGTCGCTGAGCGTGCTCCAGGAGGCCATCGCCGAGAACCAGGCAGGCAGCCAGACGCTGGCCGCCATCAAGGGCAGCGTGGTGCTCGACTCGGCCGAGGCGCTCGCGTACTCCACGAAGAAGTGGGTGCTCATCTACGCCGTCTACGGGCTGGTGGGCGGTCTGGCCCTGGGGCTGGGCATCGTCGTGATCGGGGCCGTGACGTCCGACCGGCTGCGCAGGCGCGATGACATCGCGCGGGCTCTCGGCGCTCCGGTGAAGCTCAGCGTCGGCGCCACGGCGGGCGGACGCAAGAGGGCGGCCAGCCAGGGCGGTATCGGCGGAGCAGACGACCCCGATATCAGGCGCATCGTCGCGCACCTGCGCGAGGCGGTCTCGATGAAGGACGGGCACCGCGCGCTCGCGGTCGTAGCCGTGGACGAGCCGAAGGTGGCGGCGCTCGCCCTGGCCTCACTCGCGGTCTCGATCGCGCAGGAGGGGCGCAAGGTCATGCTGGCGGACCTCGCCAGCGGAGCGCCTGCCGCGACGGTCCTTGGCATGAGGGGCCCGGGGGTCGGCATGCTGCGGGCGCAGGAAACACCGCTGATGCTCGCCGTGCCAGGCCCGGCGGAGATCGCTCCGTCCGCGCCCGTCCGCGACGGCTCGGCGACGGCACCGCGCTCGGCGTTCAGCGACCAGATAGGCGCGGCCTACGCGTCGGTCGATGTCCTGCTGACGCTGGCAACGCTCGATCCCGGCTACGGCGGCGATCATCTGGCGACGTGGGCCAGCAGCGCGGTCGCCGTCGTCACCGCCGGGCGATCGTCGTGGGCCAGGCTGCAGGCCATCGGCGAGATGGTCCGGCTGGCCGGGGTGTCGCTCGTGTCGGCCGTGCTCGTCGGCGCGGACAAGTCCGATGCGAGCCTGGGGCTGCCGTCAGGTTCCGGTGCCCTGCTGGACGCCGGCCGGCTGAGCTAGGGGTCAGCGCCGGTATGGCTTCGTCCGTTGTCGCCTACGCGCCGCGCCGTGGCTTGCAGCTGCTGCGACCCACCGCGCGCCTGCTGCGGTTCGATGAGCTGCGTGATCGCACGTTCCGGCGCAGGGTGTACGCGGCGTGGGTGCTGCTGTTCATCAACGTCGTGCCGTTCTACAAGGGCGCCTGGAACGGACTGCCGCTGATCGTGCCGATCCCCTCCGTCGTCGGCAGGCTCATCACCCAGGGCGCGCTGCCGCTGGCACTGGCGCTTGCGATGTCCGTGAACCGCCGGCTGCTCATCCGCCCCAACATGTTCATGTGCTTGCTGACCTGCCTGGTCCTCGCGGCGGTCATCTCCGGCGTGAACCCGGAGGCCGGGAAATTTATCGCCACCGCGTACCGGACCTGCCGGCTGACCGCCTTCGTCGGCACGCTCTGGCTGCTGACCCCCCTGTGGGACCGGCGCGACCTGCTGCTCGTCAAGGCCCACCTGGTGGCCTTGTTCGGCGTGCTCGGCACCGTGCTGCTCGGCCTGCTCATAGTTCCCGGGCGGGCACTTGCCGAGGGGAGGCTGTCGGGCGAGTTCTGGCCGATCACCCCCGTGCAGGTGTCGGACTACTCGGCGGTCGCGCTCGGGATACTGGTCGTCCTGTGGTTCTGCGGTGAGACGAAAAGACGCGTGACCCTGGTGGCCGGCCTGGTCATCGCGGGGATGCTGTTCCTGACACACACGAGGACAGAACTGGTCGCCCTGTTCGCCGGCCTGCTCGTGGCGGGCTTGCGCATGTTCACGGTCCAGGCTCGTGTCCGGCGGCTGTTCACCGTCGTCGCGATCGCGGTCTCCGTGGCGGTCATCGCGTTCTCGGGCGCGCTGACGACCTGGCTGGCCCGTGGCGAGAGCACGCAGGAGCTGACCGACCTGACCGGCCGGACAAATGTCTGGACCCTCGTGCTCAATGCTCCCCGCGACAGGTTCCAGCTCATCTTCGGGTACGGCCTGTCGAACAAGGGCTTCGACGGCCTGCCGATCGACAGCAACTGGCTCGCCGCCTACTACGACCTCGGCCTTGTCGGCGTGGGCATCTGCGTCTCGCTGCTGCTGTTCGTGCTCGTGACCGCCTACTTCCGGCCGCGTGGCGCGCGAACCGCGATCGCGCTGTTCCTCGTGACGTACCTCATGGTGACCTCGCTCACCGAGACTGGCCTCAGCGACGCCTCGGCCTACCTTCTCGAACTCGCGCTGGCGGCCTCCCTGCTCACTCCGCCGCGCGGTGATTCGCTGCTCGCGCCCTTCCGAGATGATCTGCCGTCCCGAATAGAAAGGGCGCTGGCATGAAGGTCATGCTGGTCCACAACCGCTGTCGTTCCGACGGGCCGAGCGGCGAGAACCGGGTGGTGGATCAGGAAAGCGAAGCGCTGGCCGAGGCGGGCCACAGCGTCATCCGTTTCGGGCGCGACAGCGACGAG
>JASHPP010000835.1 GCA_030038035.1 Trebonia sp. | reverse complement strand
AGCGTCACGATCGTGGCCGCGGTCCGCGAGGAGGAGAACCAGGACCTGCTCCGGCTGAGCGGCGCCGACCAGGTAGTGGTCTCCTCAGGTGCCGCCGGGCAGCTGCTGGCCATCTCCGCGGTGCGCCCCGCCGCGGGGCGGGTGATCGGCGACATCCTGGATCGCGGCCGCGGTTTCGACCTGGTGGAGCGGCTGGTGACCGCCGCCGAGGTCGGCAGGCCGGCCCGGGACGCGGAAGGCACGGTCATCGCGCTCGTACGGGGCGATGAGGTGGTGCCGGCTGACCACCCCGCGGCACGCCGGCTCGCCGCGGGCGACCGGCTCATCCTGGTCAGCTCTCATCAACGGCCCATCATCGGCCGCCGCGACACCACGAAGCTGGGAGATTTCACTCCCGAACGGACCGTGGCGGCTCCCCCAGCTCAGGGCAGACGCGGGCGCTGGGCCGGCGTGCGCAAGCGTTCGGAACTACACGAAGATGTTGATGTGCCCTTATAGTCGTACCTTGTAGGCATGTTGTGACACCCTGCTGAGGGCGGGTCCGACTGGCCGTGAGTGGAGTGGCGTTCACCACCGCGAACGAGCGCGGACAGACCGACGCCGCGCTGGTGCGGCGGTTCAGGCAGGCTGCCACGAAACGAGCACGCGCGGCGGTGTTCGGCTGCGTGGTCCGCGAGCATCGCGACGCGGTGCTCGGCAGGTGTGCCGCACGGCTGTGGCCCGATGCCGACGCCGCGGTCGCCGCGGCCCGTGACGTTTTCCTCGTCGCCTACGTGGCGATGCGCGATCCCGCGAAACTGGCGCGTCCAGGCCGACTGCGGGACTGGCTGCTTGGCATCGTGGTCGATCGCGGTCTCGCGTCCGGGCTCCCCGCGCGGGCCGATGCCGTCAACTGGGAGATCCTGCAGGCCGGCATCGCCGATGATGAGCCGGATAAGCCGGATAAGCCGGATGTGTGGGGTTCGGCGACGCGGCTGGCAGCCGTGCGGCACTGGCTGGAGCAGATCGTGGCCACGCTGCCCGAACCGCGGCAGCAGATGTACGACGTGTTCGTGCGCAGGGCCCTGGACAGCCGCGGCGCCGCGACGGAGCTGGGCACTTACGCCGACGCGGCCCGGCGGCTGCGCCGGGAGAACCGCGAGGCGATCCTGCGCGCCTTCGAGGTCACCGCGCTCGCGGCCGCCGAGCCCGTCGACCCGCGCGATGACACGATTCCCGGCTGCCGGGCGCTGCGGCAGCTGCTGGCTGATGGCCTGGGCGATCGCGGCATGTTCTGGGCGGTCCGGCGGGACGGCGTGGTGCTGGCTGCTGACCTGCGGCTTGCCGTGTCGGACCACATGGGCCGCTGCGGCGCCTGCGCCGGCCGGCGTGCCGATTGCACTGCGCAGTGGGCACCGGAGCTTTTGCCTGTGCTGGCGGGCGCCGAACTGAACGAGCAGGTCATCAACGATCTGCGGACGGTCCCTGAGCCAGCGCGACCCCGCCGCTGGGGCCGGGCGGGGCCGGGCCCCGCAGGCGTGCTGGCGTAGTGGCTCTGGTCGGGCTGGCCGTGGTCTTGTCGCCGCCCGGCTTCGTGCGGCCGGGGTTCCTGCCGAGCGGGGCGGCGTCCGCACAGCAGCCCGGGCCGCTCCCGGGTCAGCCTTCGTCATCGCCCACGTCACCGTCTGCCTCGCCGACTTCCGCTTCCCCGTTGGCGAGCTCACCCTCACAGTCCTCGCCGGAGCCGACCCCGGCTCCGTCCACGGCACCGCCGTCAGCCACAGAGCCGTCCACGTCGGCCGCGAGCTAGAGCACCGGTCAAGTAACGGTGCTTGTTCCGGCGTCTAGCGGCTGTTGTGTGTGCTAGGCCTGCCTGTAGCGATTGGTGATGGGTCGGTTACGGGCAGGAGGAGATTGCGATGCGGCCGCGGGTGTGGAGTCCGCCGGTGGAGCCGTCGGCGGCGGAGCAGGCGGTGATGAAGGCGGTGCGGCGGGCGAAGCTGTTTGTGTTCTTGCGCGAGCACCGTCATGAGCTGTTCGACGAGGAGTTCCAGGCCGAGCTGGCGGAAACGTACGCGGACAGCCCGAAGGGGCAGCCGCCGGTCCCGCCGGCCCTGCTGGCGCTGGCCACGATCGTGCAGGCCTACACGGGGGTCAGTGATGATGAGGTGATCGAGGCGACGGTGATGGACCGGCGCTGGCAGCTGGTGCTGGACTGCATGGACGCGGCCGAGCCGCCGTTTTCCAAGGGCACCCTGGTCGGGTTCCGGAAGCGGCTGATCGCCCGTGACCTGGACCGGCGGCTGGTGGAGCGGACGGTTGAGGCGGCCGCCGTCACGAAGGGGTTCGGGGCGCGGGCGCTGCGCGCGGCGCTGGACTCCAGTCCGCTGTGGGGGGCGGGCCGGGTGGAGGACACGCTGAACTTGATGGGACACGCCCTGCGCAAGGCCCTGGGCGTGATCGCGGTGCTGCAGGGGCGGGGGCAGGCCGCAGGAATCACAATGCTGGCGGAGCAGGCGGGGGCGCCGGAGCTGGCCGCTTCCAGCCTGAAGGCGGCGCTGGACCGGGACTGGGACGATCCGGCCGCCCGTGATGATGCCCTGGCCGTGGCGCTGGGCCTGCTGGACCGGGTGGAGGCCCTGCTTGCCGGCCAGGCCGGCGGCGAGGCCGCATCCGAGGCGATGGCGGCTGCCCGCCAGGTCCGCGACCAGGACGTGGACCTGACAGGGCCGGCTCCGGCGCTGCGCCGCGGCGTGGCCAAAGACCGGCGCATCAGCGTCGAGGACTCCGAGATGCGGCACGGCCGCAAGTCCCGCTCGGTGCTGTTCGACGGGTACAAGCGGCACGTGCTGCACGACCTGGATACCGGCCTGATCCCCGCGGTCGGCATCACCCCGGCCAACGTGCCGGAGGCCACTGTCACCGGCGATATCGCCGCCGACCTGGAGGCCGCCGGACGGCGGCTGGCCGAGCTGCACATCGACCGCGGCTACCTGGCCTCGGACCTGGTCCGCGACCGCGGCAGCGAACTGGTCATCTACTGCAAGGCCTGGCGGGTCCGCAACGCCACCGGCCGGCTCGCCAAGGACCAGTTCAGCATCGACTTCACTGCCGGGCGGCTCACCTGCCCCGCCGGGGTAACCATGCCGCTGCGGCCCGGGAAGACCGTCCGCTTCCCCAAAGGCGCCTGCGCGGCATGCCCGCTGCGGGCCCGCTGCACCACCAGCGGAAACGGGCGCAGCGTAGCCATCCACCCCGACGAGGCGCTGCTGGCCGAGCTGCGCCAGCGCCAGCAGACCCCCGAAGGGCGCGCGGAACTGCGCGAGCGCGTCGCCGTCGAGCACGCCCTCGCCCACATCGGCCACTGGCAAGGGCGCCGCGCCCGCTACAAAGGCACCCGCAAGAACCTCTTCGACCTCCGACGCGTCGCCGTCGTCCACAACCTCCACGTCATCGCCCGACAGGGCACGACCACCTACGAGCTAGCCGCATGACGACTACCTGACCGACGCTCTAGGGGCAGGAGAACTTCGGCGCGACTTCAGACAGTGTCCGATTCTGGGTAAAGCCACCGACTTTGCGGGCTCCGGAAGAGAGTCTGGATTGATGCCACTGGTTCCCCTTCTGTCCGAGGCGGTCCTGCTTGGTGGCGAGAACCGGTCGGGCACCACCCTTCTGAGCGAGGTTCTGGATTCCCACCCGGATCTCGTTGTCGGCCCAGAGCTCGATTTCACCGAGCCGCCAGATCTGGGGTCCCACATATTGCGCGCGTGCGAGCTACTCGCGTTAGCCGACCCTCGCGTGCTTGGCCCCGGCACGGATACTGCCGTTCCCCTCTGGTATTAGGGAGCCCACTTCGTCAAGCAATGCCAGCGCTTCGGGGGTAGGGTTTGACGAACTAGCGGAGACGGTGGCCGACGTCCAAGCCGTGCTCGGCACGAATCTGACCCGCCTCGAAGACCGATGCTTCCTGATCGACGGGCTCGGCAACGCACGGCGCGAGCGACTTGGGGTGCCCGCTGGGGATCAAGCTACAGCGCAGGATCCGCTATGTGGTCTCATTCCCGCATACGGCCGCCCCGGCTGGGCGTTATCTCGAAATTCGTTACGAAGATCTTCACATATCCACGCCATATTTCCGAGGCAATCACGAACTTCGTTGGACTGCCTTTTGACATGGCGCTACTTCGGCACTTCGACTACGTGCACTCCCTTTTCAACTCTTTTCAACTGCCCATGGGGTCACCCGGCGTCCGAGGCTACGGCACGGCCGATCTCCGCAGAGCGCATCGGCCGATGCAAGACGGACCTTACCGCCGAGCAGACTGCGGAGTTCGAGTCGATCGCGGGGCCTGAGCTTGAACGTCTGGGGTATCTCTGATAACGATTTGCCGCTCCGTTCGGCCGGATCATTCCCCACATATATGTTACGCATGCTAGCAGGAGGTATCCCCATTGATCCTATGTTGCGATCTGGCCGTTCAGGTCCTTCAGCAATTGCATAATCCCGGCTGGACCGTCGACGATAAGATCAGCTGCTTCAGCGACCTTAATGGCCTCAGTCGATCCGCTGCACACCTTGATGCCCGCTACGCCTTGGTCTCTTAGTGCATCGACTATCGCGAAGGCAGCGAGGTCTCCGAGGTCGTCACCGGCGTACAGGACGCTATGCCAGCCGTAACGTCGGACTATCTCACGCAGTGTATCGCCCTTGTTCATTCCGTGAGGCCGGATCTCTAGTACCATTTTCCCCGCCTCAACCCGCAGGTGATGCCGTTGCGCAAGATCATGGACTGGTTTACTGAGCACGGCGAGCGCGCCGACCGGATCGGCGGTCCGGCGAGTGTGAACGGCTACGGCACTGCCTTTGTCCTCAAGCCACGAACCCTGGGCGATGCCCGGCTGCTTCAGCAGCAGTCTCAATTCCTCTCTAGCGGCGGCAATGGCCTTGTTAGGCGGAGCGGATTTTATCTCCTGGGAGATTGCGTCCCACCTTTCAAATCCGTACTGCCCAAAGACCGTGAAATTTGAGATCGAGGCAAGCAGGCTGAAACCGTCGCGTGACGTAAGGAACGACACCGGACGTCCCGTGATGATCGCTACGGAACCCACGTGCCGCGCCACATCGGCGAGGATCTGGAACATCCCGGGAAGTGGCTCTGCCTGGTCCGGGTTGTCAACGATGGGCGATAGCACGCCGTCGAAGTCGAAGGCCAGAAGTGCTCGCTCTGGCTCCTCGGTTATGGCGGTCAAACCCGTCAGGCCAGCCGCAGTCGTCGGGATCACGATCCCAGCATACACGTGCGGGGAAACAGCGAATAGACAGCTGACCTGCGGACTCGTCGGCGGTGAATGGCGACTTCCTGGCAGGATCGCCGTCGTGTGACGGTTCGGATGCTTTACCTGATGTTCGTCCGCCAGACTGAGTTGATGGTGCCAGTTGGGGGGTTCTTCGCGAAAGCCGCCCGTCATGCGTGTTAATGCTCGTTCGGGTTTGCGGGCCAGGTAGCCCAAGACATTGATTTCGGCCCGCAACGGCAGGCCATCCCGCAGCTGCCCTGGCCCGCACGAGGCCAGCACGAGGCCAGCCGCGTGACACCATCACAGCCTGGTGCCGATGCCCCTCGCCACAGGCTCCTGCGACCTGAGGTATACGCGGTGAAATAGCGGTGGCCAACGCCGGGTTGGAGAACTGGTAGAGCGTGCGCTCGCAGCCAGCGGGCGGCAGCACCGGCTAAGGAGCTAACGTGCCGGACAAGTACACCAAGAACCCCGAGGTCATCGCCCGCCTGACGCCTGAGCAGTACCGGGTCACCCAGCGCAGCGGCACCGAGCCGGCGTTCGGCAACGAGTACTGGGACAACAAGGAACCCGGCCTCTACGTCGACGTGGTGTCAGGCGAGCCGCTGTTCGCCTCGGTCAGCAAGTATGACAGCGGCACTGGCTAGCCAAGCTTCACGGCGCCGGTCGAGCCGGGCAACGTGATCGAGCACAGGGACCTCAGCCACTGGATGATCAGGACGGAGGTCCGCTCCGCTCACGGCGACAGTCACCTGGGTCACGTCTTTCCTGACGGGCCCGCGGCAGCCGGGGGCCGACGCTACTGCATCAACTCCGCCGCCCTCCGCTTCATCCCGCTCGATGACCTGGACCGCGAGGGCTACGGCGCCTACCGCGAGCTGTTCGGGCCAGAGCACGACACTGGGAGCACATCATGACCACTGAGAAGGCCATCTTGGCCGGCGGCTGCTTCTGGGGAGTACAGGACCTGATCCGCAAGCTTCCTGGCGTGATCTCGACACGGGTCGGCTACACGGGCGGCGACGTGCCGAACGCGACCTACCGCAACCACCGCGGCCACGCCGAGGCGATCGAGATCACCTTCGACCCGGACAGGATCT
>JASHPP010000146.1 GCA_030038035.1 Trebonia sp. | reverse complement strand
AACAGAAACGGTCGGCACCCCCGTGCCCGGCGCGTTATTCGACGATTTCCCCGCCACTCGTCGAATGGGGCAATTGCATGCCGCGGTACGCGTAATCTGACACCCCACGCAGCCGGTAATCCCAAGCCGGAATCCGTTCACATGACCCGTCAACCCGCGCTGGCCGACGATGGCGAGCACCTCAGGCACCGACAATGAGCGACATTTTCAGGACGTACGTGGACGCGAGCGCCGCCATGATCAAGGGTGCCGCGAAGGTAGGCATGAAGGCCGGGAACGCGCTCGGCCAGGCGGCGTCGAACGCGGCCAGTGACCACTCAGCCGGCCGCGGCGCGCGGCGCGGCATCCTCGCGCCCGGCGACCCACCGCCCCCGCCCCACGCGGGCGGCTCGTACTACGACTACCGCGGCGTGCTCAGCCTGCGGAAGGTTCCGCCCGAGTACCAGGCTGCCGAGTTCCCGCTTGGGCGGTACGTTGACCCGGCCAAGGGACCGCGCCAGCCGATCGGGCTGCCATCCAGCGCTCTCCAGACGCACGCCGCGGTCGTGGCGCCAAGCGGCTCGGGGAAGACCACGAGCATCATCGTCCCGTGGATCGTGGCAGGGCTGCGGGCTGGCTGGTCGGTCATGGCCATCGACGCCAAGGGGGATCTCGCCGACCGAGTGAAGGAGACCGTGCGCGCCTCCGGCCAGCGGCTCGGCGTGCCCATGCGGGTTCTCGACTACACCAACCCGGCTACCTCGGTGAAATGGAACTGGTGCGCGGAACTGGACTCCGACGAGGCCGTGAGCAGCGCCGTGGAAGCTATCGCCGGCAAGGAGTGCCCGGAGCATACCGCCAAGACGTTCTGGCTGCGGGACAAGCGGATCCTGCGCGGTCTCTTTGAGATCGTCATGGCGAGCCCACGTCGTGACCGGGTCACCGCGCAGCTCCTGCTCGCGATCCTGCGGGACCAGGACAAGCTAGGCAAGAACCTGCGGCGCTACCCGGCCAGCCCGGCGAACGGCCGCCTCAAGGGCCTGCTGCAGATGTATCCGGACAAGTACGCCGACGAGATCTCCGACATCGAGAACAAGCTCGACGTGCTGACTACCCCCAAGCTCACGGCGGTGACCGGCCAGGCGGGCATGCGGGCCGCGGACGTCCTGCGCGCTCCGAGCTTCGTGTCGGTTGTGGCGCCGCTGCATCACGGCGACATGGCGTCGATGCTGTCCGGCCTGTTCATCAACCAGCTGCTGTTCCGTGCCTATGACCGCTACACCAATCCGGGTGGCGTCCCGCTGCTGCTGGTACTCGATGAAGCGGCCGAGCTGAAGAACCGGGTGGACTTCAAGTCGCTGCTCTCTGTCGCTCGTGCCGCCCAGGTGGCGGCACTCCTGGCGGTCCAGGACGTGACACAGTTCGACGACAAGAGCCGGTCAGTCGTGTTCGGCAACTGCGGGACGCTGATCTACCTCCAGGGGACGACCTACGACAGCGCCAAGTACCTCTCCGACCAGTTGGGCCAGCACCCCGTGCAGACCGCATCGACCGCGGTGGGACCGGCGGCCCAAGGGTGGGGGAACCAGCGCACCCACTCCTGGCAGACCTCCATGGTGCCCGTTCTCGGCACACGCGAGATCCGCGACCTCCCGTTCGGCCGGTTCGCGGCCGTGGTGCACTCGCGCCCCATGGCCGACCGGCCCTTCCTCGTCGACCTGACGCAGCCCCAGCCGTAAACCATGTGGAGGATACATCGATGGAGAAGTCACGCAGCCAGAACAGGAACCGCGCTGAGGAACAGCGCCGCAGGCGTGAGCAGGAGGAACGCCGCACGCGGGAGCACTCGGCCGCCGCGGCTGAGCGCCGGGCCGAGCTGGCCGTCGAACGCCGGGGCGAAGTCCAAGACGGCCAGCTGCGCCGGGCGCAGGCCCGTGCCGCACGGCAGCAGCGAGTAGCGCAGCCAGCCGGACAGCTGGCGCTCCAGCAGACCCAGACCCGGCAGCAGTCGGTGCGTGCGGTCGGCCAGGTGGCCACACGTGCGGCGGGGCAACAAACACGGCAGCCATAGCAGCCACAGGAGCCATAGCCGCCGGGGCTGCCCGCCCCGGCGCAGGAGGCGACCGGACAGTGCTCGACCCGGTGCTCAATGAATTGGTACCGGGCGATCGCCCGGCAGGGCGGGATACCGGCCCCTGGCGCCGTGCTGGCGGTCAGCCTGGAACTGCGGACCAGGTACTTCGGCGGAGTTGCCGACCTGCTCGCGCACACCGCTGCGGCGACTGGCGTGCCTGTGGCTGAGCTGTACCGGGTGAACCGGGGACGCATTCCGCCGTGGGCCTGGCGACGGCCGTACCGGCGCGTCCGCGGGATAGCGACGCCTATCCCCGCTCCTGGGCCGGCGGCGGGACCCGCGCGGCGGCGAGATCGTCCAGCGGGATGATCCACGGGGAGATCGTGGTGGCGGAGGACTTGCCGAGGACCCGGCCGAGCGGGACGTACTCCCAGGACTGGATGTCCCGGGCGGACCAGTCGATGAGCAGCACCGCGCCGAACACGTGCTTGCCGAACTCGTCCGCCCGAGCGGCCGTGGTAGCCGGCCGGCAGGTGCCGTCAGCTGGCCGCCAGCGGCGGCGAGCCAGGCCGCAGGATCTTCCCGGCGTTGCTGGCGTGCTCCAGCGAGGAGTAGAAGTCCGTGAAGTCGGCCACCTCGACGGGCAGGTGCATGCGCGCCAGGTCCAGCGGCACCAGGCTCTGCTCGCGGCGGCGGATCGGTGCCCGCTAGCAGCGCCGTGATCTGTGCCCTTGCCGACGACTAGGCCTCGGGACCGTCGGCCAGGAACGAGTTCAGCGACGGAGCGTCGAAGACCGCGTCGCCGAGCGCGCGCGCCAGGTCGAGCACGCGCCCGTAGGCGCGGACCCCCGCCCGCGGTCGCCCGCCCGCGACGGAGAACACCCCGAACGGGAGCGCCGGCAGCGCCGACGGCAGACCTTGGCATGTCGCGGGGGCTGGATCTAAGGCGGCGCCGGAGCCTGGCGCGACCGCGGCCACGCCTCAGTTAGCCGGGAAGGCGGCAGCGAGCGCGAGGGCGATCAGCCGCGCCCGCTGCTCGTACCCGTAGGAGGTGTAGTGAATGCCGTCGTTGATGAACCAGCTGTTCTGCACGACCGCCGGCCAGTCGTAGATGCGCATGTTCGGGTAATGCGGCAGCTCTTCCTTCAGCGCCTGGTTCCACAGGATCATGTTCTGCTCGGAGTACGGGCCGCTGGACAGCAGCGACTTCACCTCGATCCACAGCACCGGCATGTTGCCGATCACCGACATCATCTCCTGGATCCGCTGGACGCGGCCCACGTTCGAGCCCACCGCCACGTCGGCCGTGTCGTTGGTGCCGAGCGCCAGCACCCAGCAGCCGCGGTAGCCGCTGGCCACGAGCTCTTTCGCTATCTGGTACTCGTTCTGCTCGCCGTCGATCGTCTCGACGATCGACGTGCCGCCGTAGATCTCGTAAATCACATGGGTGACGCCGATGGCCGCGTAGCGCGCGGAGATCCGGTCCGCCGGATCTGGCAGGTAGTCGGGCGAGATCAGGCCCTCCGACGTGGAGTCACCCATGTGGACCACCGAACGGCACGAGGTGCGCGGCGGCGGCGTGGGCAGCGCCGGGACGGTCGCCGAGTTCCCGGCCGGTGCGAGCGGATGCGGCGACAGCGGGCTCTTGGCACCCGCGCCGTTCTTCGCGCTTGCCGCCTTCGTCGCGGCAGGCGTTCCCGGCCGCCCCGGCCGCCCCGGCCGCCCCTGGCCGGCATGCCCCGCCGTCCCCGGCTTCACCGTCCGCACCGCGCTCGCCGTCGGCGTGGTGTTGAGCGAGCTGGCCGCGGCACTCGATGCCGGACGCTGGGTCAGCACGGTCACGCTCGCGGCGATGCCCGCGAGCGCGAGCACGCACATGCCGCCCACGAAAAGCGGCGTGATCAGGTCCCGGCCGCCGCTGACGCGCGGGAGCTTCGGGCGGGCAAGGCCGCGGCGCAATCCTCGGCGCACTGGTTCCTCCACGTACTTCCACGAAAGCGCGGCGATCACGACGCTGGCCGCCGCGGCGGCCACGGCGCGCGGGGTACTGAAGCCGCCGGCGACGAGCGCCGGCGCGGTCAGCACGATAAGCGGATAATGCCACAGGTAGATGCCGTAGGACCGGACCCCGGTCCAGCGCAGCGGCCCCACGCCAAGTACCCGGCCGAGCAGGCTCCCCGGCGCCACGACCGCGGCCACGACGAGCATCGTGCCCACGGACAGCAGGACAAGGCCGCCGCGGAACATGAAGGCCGAGTATTCGTTCGTCCGCCAGATGAGGATGCCGATCACCGCCAGGCCGGCTACCCCGCCCAGGTCGAGCAGCCAGGTAACGGCCCTGGGCAGCCGGGCCAGGCGGGTCGGCCACACCATGGCGAGGGCCGCGCCGAGCAGCAGCCCGAACGCCCGGGTGTCGGTTCCCTCGTACACCCGCGTCGGGTCGTAACCCGGGTGGTAGAGCACCGCCATCTCCACCGCGGACACCGCGGCGAGCCCGACCGTCACGGCCGCCATCCGGTACCGTGCCGCGGCGCTCAGGTAACCGCCGCCGGCCGCCGCGCCGCCAGCCGCCGCGCCGCCGCCGCCAACAGCAGCAGCAGCGCCGCCGCCAGCAGCAGCACTGGCGCCGCCGGATCCGCGCCGTCGGCCGAACATCCGCGGCCCGAACAGCCACACTCCCAGCAGGACCAGCCACGGCCACAACAGGTAGAACTGCTCCTCCACGGCGAGCGACCACAGGTGGTCCAGCGGGGCCGGCGCCGCGAACTGGGCGTAGTAGGACGCGTGCTGGGCGATGTACCACCAGTTGCTCACGTACAACGCGGACGCGACGACGTCGCCGCGGAATCCGGGCAGCTCCGACCGGTCCAGGGTGTTCACCCACACCGCCACCACGGCCAGCATCACGAACAGCGCGGGCAGCAGCCGCCGCGCGCGGCGCAGCCAGAAGTCGCCGAGCCCCAGCCGCCCCTTCTTCTCCCAGTGGGCGAGCAGGATGTCGGTGATCAGGTACCCGCTGAGCGTGAAGAACACCCCGACGCCGAGCAGCCCGCCCTGCGCCCAGCCGAAGTTCAGGTGGTAAGCGACGACCGCGGCCACCGCGAGGGCGCGCAGGCCGTCCAGACCTGGCAGGTACTTCTGGTCACTGCGAACAGGCTCGGGCATTCGGCGCTCCCGCTCCAGCCGCCCGCGGGACGAATTCCCGCAGGCGGGTCCCCCTCTTCGACGCGTCTGGCCGACGGCGGGTTGCAAATGTCGCCAGCTGACACGATTGTCCCCATCGAGGTGCGCGTGGGCCTTTCATGCTGCCATTGTTCTGCCGCACGAGCATTTGCGCGAGCCTTCCAGCACGCCCGTGCCGGGACCACCAGCACCCCGTCCGTAGCTATGGTTACCTGGCAGCCGACGAGGGAAACCTGCCGTCGAGCCCACTAGTGTTGGCGAGCTAGCGCCGGTTAGCAGGAGGAGCCTTATGCCGAGCACCGTGCGGCTGTTTCTGGCTGACGTCGACGGCACGCTGGTGACCCCGGACAAGGTCCTGACCGAGCGGGCGATCAAGGCCGTGCAGCGGCTGGGGGAGGCCGGGATCCTGTTCGCGATCACAAGCGGCCGCCCGCCGCGGGGGATGTCGATGCTCATCGAACCCCTCGCCATCACCACCCCGATCGCCGCCTTCAACGGCGGGGTGCTGGTGAACCCTGACATGTCCGTGATAGAGCAGCGCGTGATCCCCGAGGAGCTCGTGCTGCCGGTGGCCGACCTGAACAAGTCCTTCGGCCTGGACACCTGGGTCTACCGCGGCGCCGACTGGTATGTCCCCGACCCTGAGGGTTCCCACGTGGCGCGGGAGTCCGCGACGGTCCGGTTCGCGCCGACGGTGATGACCAGCTTCGACGGGCTGACAAGCGACGTCGCGAAACTGGTCGGCGTCAGCGACGACCTGGATGCGGTCGCCCGCGCCGCGTCCGCCGCTCACGACCGTTTCGGCGACCATGTCACCGCCGCCCGGTCGCAGCCCTACTACCTGGATGTCACCCACCCGGACGCCAACAAGGGCGCGGTCGCCCGCTACCTGTCCGCGAAGTTCGCGATCCCGCCCGAGGCCATCGCGACGATCGGCGACATGCCGAACGACGTGCTGATGTTCGCCCACTCGGGGCTGAGCATCGCGATGGGGAACGCCACCCCCGACGTGCAGCGGGCGGCGCGGCGGAT
>JASHPP010000834.1 GCA_030038035.1 Trebonia sp. | reverse complement strand
ACCGGCCGCCAGGCGCGCGGGAACGCCAGCGGATCGGGCCCGGCGAAGTAGCGCACGTTCATCTTGAGGTCGTCGTTGGAGAACAGCGTCCCGATCGGCCCCTCGCCGGCCAGGTTGGTGAAGAAGTTGGGGCCCTTCTCGAACACGACGACCTGCCACCCGGCCTGCGCCAGCACCATGGCGGCGAACGACCCGCCGGCGCCGCTGCCGATGACGACTGCCTTGCGCATCGCCGCGCCGCTCACAGTTCGCCAAGGAGCTTCAGCACGTCGGCCACGATGCTGGTGTCGGCGACCGGATCGCGGCCGTCGGAGCGCTCGACCTGCTCGCTGGTGTAGCCCGCTGGCTGACTGTCACCGGGGTAGCTGATGTCCTTCCAGCCGACGAGGCCGCGGTTCCCGCCGTATTCGGGGACCGAGTACATGCCCTCGATCGTGTGCTCGAACAGCAGGGACAGGAACGTGCTCATCTCGGACCTGGCCAGGATCTTGTCCTGGTCCGCCGGGGCGGCCGTGGTGAAGTCACCGCCCGCCAGCTTGTCCAGGGCGGCGATGCCGCTGGTGTACTGCTCCTGCCAGCCCGCGAGGCGCTCGCGCCACGCGATGGCGCGGACCGGGTCAAGCGGGATGAAGGACGCCATGAAGTCGGGGCCGGACGTGTGACGGTTGCTCCACGGACCACCGGCGAAGATGAGCGGAACCGGCGTCCCAGTCCCGGCGGTTGCGCCGGTTGCGGCGTTCGTGGCGGTTGCGGCGTTCGTGGCGGTTGCGGCGCCTGTGCCGCTTGCAGCGCCTGTGCCGCTTGCGGCGCCTGTGCCGTCCCTCTCGATCACGGACAGCGCGCCGAGCATCGAGTCGATGTAGCCGGTCACCCCGGCCTCCCGGGCACCCGGATGGCCCGCCTCGGCCGGGTCGTCCTTGGGGCCTGGGGCTATCCGGGCGGTCGCGTCCTCGACCACGGCGGCCTGATGGGTGGAGAAGAACCGCAGCCCGGGGCCGGGTCCGGTCGCGCCGGTCGGGCTGGTCGGGCTGGTCGGGCCGGTCGGGCCGGAGGTTGAGGTGCAGCCGACGGACGCGAGAACTGACGCCGACGCGACCGCGGCCGGAATCCCCGTGATGATCACGCGGCGAGGCAGCGCCTGCCAGCCGAAGCCGATCACCGACGTCAGCCCGTCATGCCGAAGGCCGCAACGACCTTCGCTGGGCGCAGGCGTACCACAAGTTCGCCGGGAACGCCGCTGCGCTTGGGCTCTTCCGTGCGTTCCGCGTACAGACTGGGCTTGCCGGTCCGTGTGCCCTCCCGCAGGAAAGCGCGGACCCCGGGGTCGGCAATAACTGACACGCGGCAAGTCTAGGCACGTCAGACGGTAAGCAGAAGCAATTACGTAAGCCGAACTAAAAAAGGCAAAACGGCCAGGCCCAGGACCCGATAACGCGGGCTCGAGCAGCACCTTGACGGCGCCTGTGCGCCGCGAGTCCTTCAGCGCGAGCACCGCCTCGTCCCAGCGCACGAGCGGGAAGCGGTGCGTGATGACGGGCGTCAGGTCGAAGCCGTCGCGGATGAAGTCGAAGTAGTGCGCTATGGCATGCTTGGCCACCCCGCGCACCTCCTCGACGCCGAAGCCGTTCGAGCCGATGACGTGCAGCTCCTTGAAATACAGGGGGGTCCACTCGAAGCGCTTGGGCGGCTCCACGCCGGAGACGACGAGCGTGCCGCCCGTCGTGAGCAGCCGGAGCGACGTCTCGACGGTCTGATGCGAGCCGATCGTGTCGTACACGACCGCGGGGCCGTCCTGCAGCCAGTCGCGCTTGCTCCACGGCGTGAGCGGGGTGGTGGCGACGCGGCGCGCGACCTGCGCGACGAGCTCGTCAGGCGCGGTGGGCAGCACGGCGTGCGCGCCGAGCCGGGTGGCGAGCGCGGCCCGGGCGCCGGGACGCGTCACGGCCCACACCTGGCAGGCCGGGTACAGGTGCCGCAGCAGCGCGATGACCGCGAACGCCAGCGTGCCCGAGCCGTACACGAGCACGGGCCGGGCGCTGGACGGGGGCGGCGCCAGCAGGACGGAGCGCAGCGAGACGCTGACCGGGTCGGCCAGCACGGCCGCCTCGTCGGAGATGCCGTCGGGGATGGGGAACAGCTGGGATACGTGCGCCGCGAAGCGCTCGGCGTGCGCCCCGGCGGCCGCCGCGCAGTTCCCGAGGTGGATGGAGACGGGCAGGTCGCCGGAACGGAAGTTGCGGCACCACGGGTAGCGGCCGTCACGGCAGGCCGCGCAGGGCGGGTCGACGCCGCGGGGAACGCAGGACAGCCACGGGTTGAGCACGACGCGCTCGCCCGTGTCCAGGCGCCGCCCGACGACCTCATGGCCGAGCACGTGCGGAAAGGACACCAGCGCGGTGAGCGGGTTGTCGCGTGAGCCGTTCAGCAGGATCTGCTTCACGTCGGAGCCGCACAGGCCCGAGAAGGTCGTCTGGACGCGCACCCAGTCCCCGGCCGGAAGCGGCTGCTCATCGATCTCCTCGATGCGGACGGGCGCGAAGCGGGAGACGAACGCTCGCCGGTCCACGCGGCCGCCGATGGCCGAAGCCGCCTCGCGCGCGAGGCTGTGCCGGAATACGAGCGCCTTCACGTCGACCCTCCTCCGCCGGGGCAGCGCAAACTACCTCAACCTAGCGCAGCCGCGGCTGGCTCAGCTCATCGCTACTCGGTTGTCCGGCGCC
>JASHPP010000833.1 GCA_030038035.1 Trebonia sp. | reverse complement strand
GACCGCGCGAGGTGTGCCGGTGACCTTCCCCGTCCCCGGCGGCAACCCGCCAGCCGGCAACCCGCCAGCCGGCAACCCGCCAGCCGGACCGGAGCTGACCTGCGCGGACCTGCGCGACACCAGCCTGGCACTGCGGATCGACCGGGTCGTCGGCAACGACGCCGACGCCGACGGCAGGCCCCTCGTCGTCATCACCGGCGCCAGTTCGGGCGGGAAGTCGACGTTTCTCCGCAGCGTCGGCGTGGCCCAGCTGATGCTGCAGGCCGGGATGTTCGTCACCGCCCGCGCGTTCCGGTCCGGTCTCTGCAGGCAGGTGTTCACGCACTTCATCCGCGAGGAAGACGCCTCGATGGTCAGCGGCCGCCTCGACGAGGAACTCACCCGGATGAGCCGCATCGCCGACCACCTGGGCCCGGACTGCATGATGCTGTTCAACGAGTCGTTTGCGGCGACCAACGAGCAGGAGGGGTCGGAGATCGGCCGCCAGGTGGTGCGGGCGTTGCTGCAGGCCGGCATCCGGGTGTGCTTCGTCACGCATCAGTTCGACTTCGCCGACAGCTTCCGCCGCGAGCGGCCGGACCACACGCTGTTCCTGCGCGCGCCGCGCCAGCCCGACGGGCAGCGGACCTTCCGGCTCGAGGTCGCCGAGCCGCTGCCCACCAGCTTCGGCCAGGACATCTACGACCGGATCGGCGGCTGGCTCGGCGAGGGCGAGCAGGCACCGACCGGCTGACCGGCTGACCGGCCTGCTCGACCGGACCGCGCGTTACACCGCCGCGATCAGATAGGCCACCAGCACCGCGATGAAGACGTACAGCAAGTACAGGTTGACATCGCCCGACTGCAGTGGCCGGATGAAGTCGGCCAGCCACTCGATGGCCCGGATCACCGGCCGGTACAGGTAGCGCTCGAAGACCGGCGTGACCTCCGCCTCGTAGTGCACCGGCCCGGACCGGCCCGCCGGGTCGTCGGAGGCTCGCTGCACGGACACCGACGGCCGGTACAGCGCGTCGAAGGTGACCCGCGTCGGCGCCGAGAACGTCATCGCCGAGTACTGCATCCGCGGCCGGAACGCGAGCATGCCGCCGTCCCACACCGGCACCACGACCGACGCTCCGCGCGGCCGCCCGGCCAGGTAGATGAGCACCGGCACGACCGTCACCGCGACGAGGAAGACCGCCAGATAGGTGGGCGAGAATCCGGCGAAGTTCAGGTGCGCCGGGATGACGGTCAGCTTGCCGGGCAGCAGCACCGGCCGCAGCACCACCCCGGTGGTGGCGCGCACCGCCGTGGCCAGCCCGGCCAGCAGCACCGGCGCACCCACCGCGAGCGCCACGCACGCGGTCGCGAGCACGGCCGGCCCGGCGACCGGCTGGCCGCGCTCGCTGGCCGCAGCGGCCTGCCGGGTGCGCGGCATGCCGAGATAAGGGATGCCGTAGCCGCGCACGAACGCGTAGATCGCGAGCCCGCCGGTCAGCCCCAGGGTGCCGGCCGCGAGCACGATCAGGATGGCCACCAGGTGGCTCCCGGTCCGGAAGCCCTGGAACAGGCCCTGGAAGATCAGCCACTCGCTGACGAATCCGTTCAGCGGCGGCAGCGCGGCGATGCCGAGCGTGCCCACGAACGCGATCAGCCCGGACCGCGGCATCAGCCGCGCCAGCCCGCCGAGCCGGTCCATGTCGCGGGTCCCGGCCGCGTGCTCGGTCACCCCGGCCTCAAGGAACAGCAGCGTCTTGTACGTGCCGTGGTTGAGCACGTGGTACAGCCCCGCCAGCAGCAGAAACGCCCACAGCGCCCGCTGGCCGTAGGCGAGGAAGGTCATCGCCGCGCCCAGCGCGGTCACGATGATGCCGACGTTCTCGATCGTCGAGTACGCGAGGAACCGCTTGATGTCCCGCTCCCCCAGCGCGTACAGGATGCCGATGGCAGCGGTGAGCGCGCCAGCGGCCATCGTGACGATGCCGCGCCAAGCCGGACCCTCGGGCAGCAGCCGGAACGCGAACAGCGCGATGCCGTACACGCCCAGCTTGGTGATGACGCCCGACAGCAGCGCCGATCCGTCCGCCGGCGCCACCGGGTGCGCGGCCGGGAGCCAGACGTGCAACGGCACCAGGCCCGCCTTGAACCCGAACCCGGCGAGCGCCAGCAGGTAGGCGGTGTCCCGCCAGGCGCCCGGCACCCCCGGTGCGCGCGCCGCGATCAGCCCGAGGTCCATGGTGTGCGTCTGCGTCACGAGGATGACGAACGCAGCCACGATCAGCACGAAGCCCACCTCGGACAGCGCGAGGAACCAGAACGCGCCGCTCGCGACCTTGCGGTCGCGCGGCCGATGCAGGATCAGCGCATAGCACAGCAGTGCCATGGACTCCCACGCGACCAGGAACGTCAGCACGCCCCCGGCCGCCAGCACGGCGAGGCTGGCCAGCAGCGCGAGGTTGTACGCGCACAGGTATACCCCAGTCCCCCCGGAGGCAGGGGGATCCGGATGGTCGTCCCCAGGCCGTCCGGCTGATGCATAGTTCCGGGAACGAGGCAGGTACAGGCCGATGCCTACCGCAACGACGCCGAGCAGCACCGCGAACACGCCGGACAGGCTGGTCGACTGCAGCTGCACCGTGCCGACCACCGGGGATCCGCCGGGCGAGACCAGCCGGGACTCGGGCGCCACCAAAGCCGCGACGCCGCCGGCCAGCGCGACCGCGCCGCCCAGCACGGATAGCCCGCAGCCCACTCGCAGCACCGCACTACTCGCCGCCGACAGCAGGCCAGCCAGGGCGGCTGCCGCCCACGACCCGGCCGCGACGGCGAACAGGATCAGCGCGGTCATGCCGAGCCCGCTGCGACGAAGCTCTGGCCGCCAGCCTGCTCCGCCAGCCTGCCCACCGCGACCAGCAGCCCCTGCAGCAGCGCGAGCGGACTCGGCGGGCAGCCGGGTATCCACACGTCGACGGGCAGGACCTGCTCGACCGAGCCGTGGCTGAACGCGTCGGGCTGGTAGACGCCGCCGAGCGCGCACGCGCCGGTGGCCACCACCAGCTTCGGCGCGGGCATGGCGTCGTAGGTCTTGCGCGCGGCGGTCGCGAACGCCCGCAGCATCGGCCCGGTCACCAGCAGCAGGTCCGCGTGCCGCGGTGCGGGCGTGAAGAACAGCCCGAGCCGGTGCAGGTCGTAGTGCGGCGCGGCCAGCATCCGGATCTCCTGCTCACACGCCGCGCACGAGCCGGTGTCGAGGGTCCGGATGTGCAGGCTGCGGCCGAACTGGCGGTTGATCGCGCGACGCAGGTCGTCCGCGGCTGCCGTCTCGGCGGTTGCCGGGGTAGCCAGGTGCGGCAGATCGGGCGCGGCAGTCACCGGCTCACCTCCCCGGCGAGCGGGATGCGCTTCACCAGCGCCGTCCTGGTCGTCGCGGCGAGCTCGAACACCCCGCTGCTTCGCGCCGCGTCCGGCGCGTGCTGCGTGCACCGGCCGCAGCCGGTGCACGCGCCGACGTCGAAGACCAGCGTGTCGCCGTCTCGGGCGAGCGCCCGGCTCGGGCAGATCACGACCAGGCTGTTGGCGATGTCGCGGGTGAGGGCGTGCGGCCGGAAGACCGGCGGGGTCGGCAGCGCGCGCGCCGACGGATCGGGCCGGGCTGGGTACCGGGTCGTGACCACTCCGCGGCGCAGACCCCGGACGAACCACAGTGGCAAGGCAAACCTCTCCTTCTGGACCGTCACCGCGCCGTACCCGCGACTGTCAGCCAGAAGCTGGCCTCGATGATCGGGATGTCGGTGAACACGTTCTGCGAGCGGCAGGCGTCGTCGAAGCCGCGCCAGTTCCGCGCCGAGGCCGGGCGCAGCCGTGCCCGGGAAATCCGGCCGTCGGTGTCGAGGGCGACCCAGGCGAGCGCCTCGCCGCGCGACGACTCCGCCCAGCCCAGCCCGCTGCCCGCTGTTTCCGGGAGCTTCGCGGCGGCGGCGCCCACGCCGGCCTCGAGGAAGTCGCCGATGAGGCGGACGGATTCGGCGGCCTCGGCGAGCATGACGTTGAAGCGGGCGAGCACGTCGCCCGCGGTTGGCCTTGGGATGTCGATGCGGCCCTGCTCGCTGGCGTAGGGGCCGCCGGGGCCGCCGGGCACCTGCCTGGCGTCGGTGGCCAGCCCGGTCGCCCTGGCCACGGGGCCGACCAGGCCGAGGGCGCGGGCCTGGGCCGTCGTGACGATGCCGGTCGCCTCGAGGCGGTCGACGAACGAGTTGGTGCCAAGGAGGGCGTCGGCGGCGCGCTTGAACTCCCCGTAGGCCTCAGGGAGCTCACGGCGGATCACGCCGGCGTCGGGCGCGCGGCTGACGCCGCCGACGTCGATGACGCCGAACAGGTAGCGGTGGCCGAACGCCTGGGCGTTCAGCCGCAGCATCCGTTCCAGCGCGATCTCGGCGGCGGACTGGCCGACGCTCAGCCCGGTCGACTGGCACAGCGCCGCCATTGCGGCCGCGTGGTTGTACAGCCGCTCGAGCTCGAGGGCGACGGCGCGGGTGCGTTGGGCTTCGTAGGGTGGGCGCGTCCCCGTCGCGGCCTCGGCGGCGGCGGCGAAGGCCCAGCCGACGGCGACCGCGGACAGGCCTTCTGTGCGCTCGGCGTGGAACAGGGCCTGCCGCGGGGTCTTGCCCTGCAGGCGCCATTCAAGGCCGCGGTGCTTGTGCCAGGTGAACAGGTACAGGTCGACGACTTCCTCGCCGCTGGTGACCAGCCCGTAGTAGAGGGATTCCATGCCCACCTGGCGGACCGGGCCGAACGGGAACTCGAACGCGCTGCCGCCGACCGTGTGCTGCGCGCGGACCTCCTCAGGCTCGGGTTTCGGCGGGCGGCCGAGCGTGGGCAGGTCCGCGTGCGGCGGCAGCATGATGCGGTTCAGCAGCTTGCCGCTCGCGGGCTGGATGCCGAACTGCTCGTAGATCTCGCATTCCTCGACGAACGTCGCGGGCGCGATATCCGAAAGCGCGGGGTAGGTGCCGCTGTCGACCGGCGTCTCTGTGATCACGTAGCCGGCCTGGCCGGCGGTGTCGTTCGCCCACACCAGGCGCAGCACCGTGTCGTCCCTGCCGCTGGCGAACATGTCCGCGAGCCGGAGGTTACCGAGGTCGCGCACCACGGACTCCAGGTCCGGGGAAGCCACCTGGAATGTGGTCACCTCGCCGGGCACCGCCCGCGGCTCGACGGCCGTCATCCGATCACCGCCGCAGAGTGCGTCAGGACGGCGTCCAGCCCGGCGGGGATCCAGAGCCCGAGAACGAGCAGCGCCGCGAGCCCGAGCACCAGCGGCGCGACGGCCACCGCCAGGCGCCACGATCGCGGGTTGTACACGGCGGCGTCCGGCGCGGTATTCGCGCTGGCCGCCTGCTGCGCTGCGGGTCTGCCGCGGGCATCGCCCGCCGGCGGGTCGCCGGTCACCATCGCGGTGATCGTGCGCGCGAACGCGAAGAACGCCACGCCGAGCAGGGCGAGCAGCAGCAGCGGGAACACCGGGCTGACCTCGGCGAACCCGGCCCGCACGATCGTGAGCTCGGCCAGGAACACGCCGAACGGGGGGGACCCGAGGGCCGCGAACGAGGCGAGCAGCAGCGCTCCCCCGGTCACCGGCACGGCCGCGAGCAGGCCGCTGACCCGGGCCGCCTCGCGCGTCTTGTAGCGCAGCGACACGTCCCCGCCGGTGAGGAACAGCACGGCCTTGGCGAGGGCGTGGTTGAGAACCTGCAGCAGCGCGCCGTAGAGCCCGAGCGTTCCGCCGAACCCGAGCGCGACCGCGATGATCCCCATGTGCTCGACGCTTGAGTAGGCGAACAGCCGCTTGAAGTTGCCTTTGCGCACCATGAACAGGGCGCCGATGACGATCGACGCGAACCCGAACGACATCAGGACCGCGCGGGGATAGGTGGCGCCGAGCCGCGCGTGGGCGATCGCGAGGAACCGGATGATCGCGTACATGCCCGTGTTCAGCAGCGCGGCGGACAGCATCGCGCTGGCCGGGCTCGGCGCCTCGGCGTGCGCGTCAGGCAGCCACGTGTGCATCGGCGCGAGCCCTACCTTCGTGCCGTAGCCGACGACCGCGAGCAGGAACGCGAGGCGCAGGCTCTGCGGGGCGAGCGCGCCTGCGTGCGCCACCAGGTACGGCCAGGTCAGGCCCAGGTTGGAGCCCGGGTGCAGGGCGGACGCCGAGTAGAACAGGAACAGCGTGCCCGCGAGCGCGATCGTGACGCCGAGCGAGCTGATGATCACGTACTTCCAGGCCGCCTCCAGGCTCCGCGCGTGGCCTTCCAGGCCGACGAGCGCGGCACTTGCCAGCGTGCTGGCCTCGACGAGCACGAAAAGCAGCCCGAGGTTGCCGGTTTGCAGCGAGGCCAGCATCAGCGCGGCGAACAGGCCGAAGAACGTGAAGTACAGCCGCACCTGGAAGGAGCTGAGGTCGCCGCTGTCCTCCTGCGCGCCGATGTACGAGATCGAGCCGAGCGCGGCGAGCAGCGCGACGCCGGACACCGTCAGCAGGAAGAACCCGCTCAGCGGGTCGGCGTACAGGAAGCCGTCCCAGCCGAGCAGCGGCGGCCGGCCGTCGAGCAGGACAAGCAGCGCGATCGCGCAGCCGAACGCGACCGCCGCTCCCGCCGTCTGCGCCATTCCGGCTTTGCGTGCCCCGCCGCCGGCGAGCGCGGCGGCGGGCCCGGCCAGCGGGGCCAGCACGATGAGGATCGCCAGTACAATCATCCGCGCAGCTCCTTCAGTTCGCCGGCGCTGGCCTGGGCGAGCTGGCGGGTCAGCCCGGAGACGAACACGATCATGATCAGCACCCCCGCCACGATGTCCAGGAAGATCCCGGCCTCGACGATGAACGGGAACGTGGCCACCAGGGTGATCGCGCCGAGGAACACCCCGTTCTCGACGATGAGCCAGCCGATGA
>JASHPP010000832.1 GCA_030038035.1 Trebonia sp. | reverse complement strand
AAGAACGTCATAGTCGTCGACCCGGTGGAGTTCAAGCGCGAGATGGCCGGCGTCTTCGGGGCCACCCACACGTTCGCCACCGCCCAGGAGGCGCACGACTTCGTGGTCGAGACCACCTGGGGCGAGCTCGCAGACCACGCGGTCATCACCGTCGGCATCCTGCACGACGAGGTGATCGCGAACGCCATCAAGATCGTCGGCAAGACCGGCCAGGTCACGATCACCGCGGTCGGGAACGGCTGGATCAACGAGAACCCCGGCATGCTGATCGGCTACCAGCGCCGGATTCAGGGCTCGATCTACGGCGGCTGCAACCCGCTGACCGACGTGCCGCTGCTCATCGGCCTCTACCAGGCCGGCAAGATCAAGCTGGACGAGCTGATCACCCGCCGGTACCCGCTCGACGAGATCAACGAGGGCTACCAGGACATGCTCGACGGCAAGAACATCCGCGGCGTGATCATCCACGAGCACTGAGCAGCAAGGAAGGGAACCGCAGACAATGAGCATCACCACCCGCGCTGCCATCGCCCGGGCTCCGCACGTCGGCTGGGAGATCGTCGACCTGCAGCTCGACGAGCCGAAGGCGCACGAGGTCCGGGTCAAGCTGATGGCCGCCGGGCTGTGCCACTCCGACGACCACATCACCGCCGGCGACGCCCCCGTCCGGCTGCCGGTCGTGGGCGGACACGAGGGCGCCGGCATCGTCGAGTCCGTCGGCCCCGACGTGCAGCGCGTCAAGCCGGGCGACAAGATCGTCTGCTCGTACATCCCGGCCTGCGGCGCCTGCCGGCCGTGCTCGACCGGGCACTCGAGCATGTGCGTGAAGGGCCTGCACGCCGGCACCGGCATGTTCGAGGACGGCACGTGGCGTTTCCACGAGGGCGAGACGGACATCGGCGGGTTCTGCTCGCTCGGCACCTTTTCCCAGTACGCGGTCGTCTCGGAGTGGGCCACCGTGCCGCTGCGCGAGGACTTCCAGGACATCCCGTGGGAGGTGCTGTGCCTGGTGGGCTGCGGCGTGCCGACCGGCTGGGGGTCCGCGGTGCACGCGGCCGGGGTGCAGGCCGGCGACACCGTCGTGATCTTCGGCGCCGGCGGCGTGGGCAGCAACGCGGTGCAGGGTGCCCGGTTCGCCGGGGCGAAGAACGTGGTCGTGGTCGACCCGGTGGAGTTCAAGCGGGAGATGGCCACCACCGTGTTCGGCGCCACGCACGCGTTCGCCACCGCCAAGGAGGCGCACGACTTCGTCGTCCAGACCACCTGGGGCCAGCTCGCCGACCACGCGATCATGACGCCCAACGCGGTCACCGAGGAGATGGTGAACGCCGCGGTGCAGATGACGGGCAAGGGCGGCAAGGTCACGATCACGGCGGTCGGGCACATCGACGAGCGCGCCGTGCACCTGCCCGCGGGCATGCTGATCGGCTACATGCGCCAGATCCGGGGCGCGCTGGCCGGCGACAGCAACCTGCTCTACGACATCCCGATGCTGCTCGGCCTGTACAAGTCGGGCCAGCTCAAGCTGGACGAGCTGGTCACGCGCAAGTACGCGCTCGACGATGTGAACCAGGCCTACCAGGACCTGAACGACGGCAAGAACATCCGCGGCGTGATCATCCACGAGCACTGATGTCATGCGCTCTCGGTAAAGCCAGAGCCCGCGAACGCCGGCCAGAAACCCGGTAGCCTCACCAGCATGCGCGACGAGACGATCGCAAGTTTCCTGACTCGGCTTGCCGCCCGGAGCGCGGCGCCGGGCGGCGGTGCCACCGGCGCGCTGCACGCCGCGCAGGCCGCTGCGCTGCTCGCGATGGTGGCCCGGTTCAGCGACAGCCCGCGGCACGATTCCGAAGTGGTCGGCCGGGTCAGGGCCGCGGCGGACGGGCTGGCCGACGAGGCGGTTGAGCTCGCCGAGGCCGACGAGGCCGCGTTCGGCAGGGTCGTGGTCGCCTACCAGCTCCCCAAGGACACCGCCGAACAGAAGGCGGCGCGGTCCGCGGCCATCGCCGACGCCCTGGCCGGCGCCACCCGCCCGCAGGCCGACCTGATGGCCGCGGCGGTGCGGCTGGCGGGCCTGGCCGAGGACCTGCTGTCCGTCGCGAACAGGAACGTGATCTCCGACATCGCGGCGGCCGCCGCCGCGATCAGCGCCGCCGCGGTCATCGCGCAGGTGAACATCGAGGCGAACCTGTCCGGCATCAAGGATGAGGCGCTCGCCGCCGAGCTGACCCAGATCGCGGAGCTTGCCGACGGCGTGACCGACCGGGCCGGCCGGCTGGTCGACGCGATCCGCGAGGAGATCTCCAGGTGACGGCCCAGCCCGGGAGCGAGCTGTCCGGCAGGGAACTGGCCACCCAGATCCGCGCGACGACGGCCGCGCGGGCCGCGGAGCTCGCCGCCGCCGGCCGTCCGCCCCGGCTCGCCGTGGTCACCGCGACCGACGACGAGGCGAGCGCCTCCTACGTCCGCTCGATCGCCAGCGCCGCCGCCCGGGTGGGCGTCGCCTGCGACGTGCTGCGCACGTCCACGGCCAACGGCATCAGCGCCACGCTGGCCCAGCTCGCCGACGATCCCGAGGTGCAGGGCGTCATCTTGCAGACCCCGCTGCCCGACGGCGCCGGGCTGGCCGACCTGGCGACGGCGATCCCACCGGAAAAGGACGTGGACGGCGCCAGCCCGGCCTCGCTCGGCCGACTGGCGGCAGGCCTGCCCGCGTTTCCCCCGGCCACGGCCGAGGCGGTACTCGCGCTGCTCGACCACTACCAGGTGGAGCTGCGCGGCAGGCACGCGGTGGTCGTGGGCCGGTCGGTGGTGGTCGGCAAGCCCGCCGCGCACCTGCTGCTCGACCGGCACGCCACCGTCACCATCTGCCACTCCCGCACCCCCGACCTGCCGGCGATCACCCGGCAGGCCGACGTTCTCGTCGTCGCCACCGGCCGGGCGTCCCTGATCGGCCCGGAGCACGTCTCCCCGGGCACCACGGTCGTCGACGTGGGCACGAACGCCACCCCGGACGGCCTGGCAGGCGACGTGCACCCCGCCGTCGCCGCGGTGGCGGCCGCCCTCACCCCCGTGCCCGGCGGCGTCGGCCCGGTCACCACCGCGCTGCTGCTGCGCCACGTCGTCGAGGCAACGGCCATGGCCGGCTGAGGTCCGCTCGCCGGCTTCCGCCCGCTTGCGGTTGCCCTGGATCATCATTCCAAACGATCCGTGGCGTCTCACCCGTCACCTGACTCCCCCGGGACGCCGCGCAGTGCCCGCGGGCACCGCGAAGTTGCTGGCGGTGGGGCCCCACCATGCGCGCCTGCCGCCGACGGGCGGTCGGCTCGCCGACAGGAACTGGGCCGTTGGCGCACCTGACCCAGTAGTGCCGGGCCGTTAGCGTAACTGGCCCAATGCGCGGGCCCGGCACGCTGTGACGGCTGGTTCCCGTGGGGTGCTGGCGCCGGTAGTGGGACCTTGGCCTAGTGAGCCGGTCATGAGTTCTGCGGTCACTTCGACATCGTCTTCGAGGTGGGGGCCCCGCCACCAACAGGGCTGGCGCTGGAGGCCCCAGCGCCAATGCGGGCCGCAGTGCCCGCGGGCGTGGCCGAGGACGCGGGTGAACGGAGCGCTGTCAGGTGCTGGTGGTGCCGCTGTTCGGGCCGAAATGGGCGCATACGATACTAGCCTGGGAAACCGTGGCGGGATATGACGATGGACGGGTGGCGTGCACCGACGACGGGCTCCTCATCCGTCACTACTATCTGTACGGCGCCAAGCGCATCAGGTACTCCGACATCCGGGAGGTCCGCCGGGTGTCGCCGCTCGGCTTCACGGCCAGGTGGCGCATCCACGGCAGCGGGGACTTCGTGCACTGGTTCAACTACGATCCGCGCCGTCCCAGGAAGAACACCGCCCTCGTCATCTACCTGGACGCGTCGGTCAGGCCCGTGATCACCCCGGACGACCCGGAAGCCGTGCGGGCCGAGCTCGAGGCCCACGGGGTCCGGGTGACCACCGGCACCGAGAGCATGCGCTAGCCCCCGCGCCGTCAGCCCGCCGCCGGCTCGATCTGCAGCGGCCCGCCGCCGCTGTTCACGTCGATCGTGCGGGGCGCCGCGGGGTCGGTGGCGACCCCGATCAGCCGGTATCCGCCGCCGCTGTCCGCGGTCACCGCGTACGGGCCGCCTGGCAGGGTTATCAGCGCGGGGCCGCCGTCGGTGCTGACCGTCACCGCCCGCGGCGGGGCGGCGAACACCAGCCGCGCCGCGCCGCCGTCGGTGGTCACGCTCAGCGGGCCGTGGATTCCCGTGGCGTTCACCGCTCCGCCGCCGGAGTTGATGATCGCCCCGGCGATCCCGGAGACGAGGACCCCGCCGCCCTCGGTTGCCACGGTGGCGGTGACGTCACCCGGCGGCGGCACGGTGACGGTGAAGCCGACCTCGCAGCTGGAGATCGCGCACGACGGGGCGTCCAGCGTGAGGACGCCGCCGGCAACCGAGTGCCGCACCGCGGGCGGCCCGCCGTCCTGCGCGTTGTACGCGATCTGCTCGCTGACCTGGACGCTGGCTACCTGCCCGACGGTGACCTGCACCGGCAGGCCGTAGCTTTGCACGTCCACGCTGGTCACCGGCTGCGGCACGGTGATCACCGGGCTCGGGACGGCGGTCAGCGTCACGGGCACCCGAGTCCACGCGCTGGTGATGAAGGCGGCACAGGGGATCGCGATCGCCGCGATGACCAGCAGCCCGGACAGGCCCCAGATCCACCGGCCCGGCAGCGGGCGGCCGGGATCGCGGCCGCCCGCGGTCACCGGGTACACGGCAGGTCCACGGTGAGCAGGGTCGGCCCGCCCGGCGGGCTGTCGATCTCGAAGGTCCCGTCGACCGAGGAGGCGCGCCGGGCCAGCCCGGCCAGGCCGGTGCCGCGGGCCGGGTCGGCGCCGCCGACGCCGTCGTCGCTGATGATGACGTGCAGCCGGTCGCCGGCGCGCTGCACGACCACCTGCGCCTGGCTGGCCTGGGCGTGCTTGGCGATGTTGGCCAGGCCCTCGGACACCACGAAGTAGGCGACCGCCTCGATCACCGGCGGCGGGCGGCGGGACTGCAGGTCCACGGTCAGCCGGACCGGGATCGGCATCCGCGCCACCACGCCGGACAGCGCCGCGTCGAGGCCGCGGTCCTCAAGTACCGCGGGGTGCAGGCCGCGGATCAGGTCCCGCAGCTCGGCGAGGGCGGCCTTGGCCTCCTCGTGGGCAGCCGCGATGGCCTGCCGCGCCTCATCGGCGGTCGCGGCCCGGGCCCTGGCCATGCCCAGGTTCATGGCCAGGGAGACCAGCCGCTGCTGCGTGCCGTCGTGCAGGTCGCGCTCCAGGCGGCGCCGTTCGGCGTCGGCCGCGTCGACCACGCCGGCCCGGGTCTGGGTCAGGTGCTCCACCCGGTGCGCCAGCTGCTCGGCGCGGCTCGGGCCGAGCAGCGCCCGGGCGGCGCTGACGTCGAGCGCCCGCACCCCGGCGGTGACCCACGGCGCGGCGAGCAGCAGCCCGATCCCCGCGACGGTCAGGTACACGTCGGCCGGTGCGCCGGGCAGCGGGAAATGCGCGGCCAGGGGCGCGGACTGCCCGCGCTGCAGCAAAGTCCCCGCGGGCAGGGTGTACGCGTACGTATACACGAGCGCGTACACGATGCCCGCCACCCACATCGCGATGGCGGCGGCCGCGGCCAGGGCCAGCGCCGGGCCGGCGAGCAGGTGGTAGCCGAGCTGGCGCCAGGTCGCCGGCGAGCGGGCCGCCGCGACGATCCCCGGCACGCCCAGCGGGCGTTCGATGCCCGGCTGCGGCGGTATGACCACTGCGGCGGTGACTCGCAGCCGGTGGCGATGGACCGGGGTGAGCAGCGGGACGGCCAGCACCGCGAGCACCAGGACCAGCAGCACCATCGGCGCCGTCGCCGGGTGCACCGTGCAGTACACCGCCGCCGCGATCAGCGGCACGGCGAGCTGGGCCGGTATCCCTCCGGCCAGGTAGACGGCCTCGGCCCAGGCACGCCGCGACCACGGGACGCGGCGGTGCCGCGGGACGCGGGCGTCGGGGGCGTCGTGCTGCGCGACCAGGGTGGCCATGACGTACACGGTATGCGCCAGGGACGTTGCCTGCCCATCCGGCGGGGTTCACCGCCAGGGGTGAAGCTGGCTGCACCCCGAATTGTGGACGCCGGGCCAGTGCGCGCGGCTGTCCGCCGCGCCATCCTCTCGATCATGATGAGACAGCACAGCATGGCCGGCGCGCCGGACGACCTGATCCGGCTGGCCGGGGTGACCAAGACCTACCAGGCCGGCGCGCCGCCAGCGCTCGCCGACGTCAGCATGAGCGTGACGGCCGGGGAGGTCGTGGCCGTCATGGGCCCGTCCGGCAGCGGGAAGTCCACGCTGCTCAACCTGGTCGCGGGGCTGGACAGGCCCACCGCGGGCACGGTCGCCGTGGCCGGGCGGCGGATCGACGCGCTCGGCGAGGGGGCGCTGGCCAGGTTCCGCGCCCGCCACGTCGGGATCATCTTCCAGTTCTTCAACCTGCTCGACGACCTCACCGTCGAGGACAACGTGCTGCTGCCCGCCCAGCTCGCCGGGGCCTCCCGGCGGCAGGCGCGGGCGCGGGCGGGCGAGCTGCTCGACCTGGTGGGCATCGCGCGGCACCGCGACGCGTACCCGGCGCGGCTGTCCGGCGGGCAGCGGCAGCGGGTGGCGATCGCGCGGGCGCTGGTGAACTCCCCGGAACTGCTGCTCGCCGACGAGCCGACCGGGGCGCTGGACAGCGCCGCCGGCCAGGAGATCGGCCGGCTGCTTCGCGGGCTCAACGCCGCCGGGCAGACGCTGGTCCTTGTCACCCACGACCCGGCCCTGGCCCGCCGGTACGCCGCCCGCACCGTGCGGCTTGCTGACGGCCGGGTCGTGGCGGCGGGCGCGGCGGTGCAGGCGTGAGCGGGTCAGGCGCGGTCAGGACCGCCGCGGGCGGCATGCGACGGCACACGGTGCAGTCGGTCGTCATCGGCGCGGTCCTTGCCGTCTCCACCGCCTCGGCCACGCTCGGCCTCGCGCTGCTCGCGGTCAGCAACGGCCCGTTCCAGCGGGCGTTCGCCGCCCAGCACGGGGCGGACGTCGCCGTCACCGTGAGCGCGGTGCGCGCCAGTCCCGCGGACCTGGCGCGCACCCGCGCCCTGCCAGGGGTCATCGCGACGGCCGGGCCGTTCGCGCAGGCCACGGTCAGCGTCAGCGCAGGCGGACAGCCGTCCGGGCAGCTCACCCTCGCCGGGCGTGCCTCCCCTGGCGGTCCGGTCGACGACCTGGTGCTGTACGCCGGGCACTGGCCGGACGGCCCGGGCCAGGTGGTGCTCGACGCCTTCGGCGGGCGGAGCGTGCGCGGCAGGTCCGGCGCCCCGGGCGGCACGCCGCTGGGCACGACGCTGTCCGTCACCGGAGTGCCGGGAACGCCGTCCCTGGTCGTGGTCGGCTTCGCCAACTCGGTCACGAGCACCGCCGACGGCTGGGTCACCCCCGGCGAGATCGCCGCGCTGCGAGCGCCCGGCGTGCCCGCGAGCGAGCAGCTGCTGTACTCCTTCGCCAGCGCGGGCGGCTACCCGCAGGTCCGCGCCGACATAGCCGAGATCACCAGGGCGCTGCCCGCCGGAGCCGTCGCCGGGGCCGGCTCCTGGCTCGCCGCGCAGGCCGCCGCCGAGGGAAACGCGGCGATCATGGAGCCGTTCGTGGTCGCGTTCGCGCTGATCGGCCTCGTGATGGCGGTGCTCATCGCCGGTAACGTGGTCAGCGGCGCGGTGGTCGCCGGGTATCACAGGATCGGCGTGCTGAAGAGCGTCGGCCTGAGCCCGGCTCAGGTCGTGGCCGTGTACCTGAGCCGGATCGGCTGGCCTGCCCTGTGCGGGTGCCTGGCGGGCGTCACGGCGGGCAACGTGCTCGCGATCCCCGTGCTGGCGGACTCGGCCGGCGCCTACGGCGTCGGCAGCCAGCAGGTTCCGCCGTGGGCGTCGGTCGCCGCGCCGGCCGGGATGCTCGCGCTGACCATGCTCGCCGCGTTCGGCCCCGCGCTGCGCGCGGGCCGGCTGCCGGCCGCGACGGCGATCGCCGCGGGCCGCGCGCCCAGGACGGGCCGCGGGTACGCCGCGCACCGGCTCGCCGCCCGGCTGGGCCTGCCGCGCCCGGCCGGCCTCGGCCTCGCGGCGCCGTTCGCCAGGCCCGCGCGCACGATGGTGACGCTGGCCGCGATCGCGTTCGGCGCCACCGCCGTGATCTTCGCGGTCGGGCTGAACTCCTCGCTGAACCGGGCGGCGGCCAGCCAGGCGCTGTCCGCCACGGTCCCTGTGCAAATCCAGCAGCTCGGCCCGGGCGCCGCGCAGGCCGGGCCGGGAAGCGGCCCGCCGCCGTTTCCCACCGCTGCCCAGGACGCCGCGGTGACGGCCGCGCTCGCCGCCCAGCCGGGCACGCTGCACGAGGTCGCGGTGTACGGCGCGCCAGTCAAGGTCGCGGGGATCACGCAGAACGTGTTCGCGAACGTATTCGGCGGCGACGCCTCCTGGACCGGGTACGGCGTCATCGCCGGCCGCTGGTACGACGCGCCAGGCGAGGTCGACGTCAACACCACGTTCCTGGACGCGAGCGGCCTGGCCGTCGGCGACACCGCGACCGTCAGCACGGGCACCGCGCAGGCGGTCGTGCGCATCGTCGGCGAGGTTTTCCAGCCGTCAGGCAACCCCCAGCTGTTCGCCGGCGCGCGGACCCTGCCCGGCATCGCCAACGGCGAGGACCTGCAGCAGTACGACGTGGGGCTGCGGCCGGGCACGAGCCCCGGCGGCTACATGCAGGCGGTGGACCGGGCGCTCGGCAGCCAGAGCCCGTGGGCGGCGACCGCCCCTGACATCGGCGACTTCTATCCGGTCGCGATCGGCCTGCTCGGCCTGCTCGCGCTGATGGTCGCGGTCGCCGCGGGCCTCGGGGTGCTCAACACGGTCCTGATGACCACCAGGGACCGCGTGCACGACCTCGGCATCTTCAAGGCCCTCGGCATGCGCCCCGGCCAGGTGCTCACGATGGTGACCTGCTGGGTCATCGCGCCCGCGGTGCTGGCGGCGGTGATCGCGGCCCCGGCCGCGGTCGCCCTGAACGCCGCGACCGTCGGCGCGATGGCGGCCACCGCGCACACCGGCGTGCCGGCCAGCTTCGCCCAGGTGTTCCCGCCGGCGCGGCTCGCGCTGCTGTCCCTGGCGGCGCTTGTCATCGCCGTCGCCGGGGCGCTGGCGCCCG
>JASHPP010000145.1 GCA_030038035.1 Trebonia sp. | reverse complement strand
GGTGACCGGAGGCTCCACCCCGGTGACCGGGGCGCCGGCCCCGGTCGACACCACAGGAACTGTTCCGCCAATGACCGCGCCCAGCGTCGCGGTGACCGGGGCGAGCGTCGTCGTGACCGTGCTCACGACGGGGGCCAGCGGGCCGGTGACCGGGGCCAGCGCTCCGGCGGCGGTGGACACGACCGGGGCCAGCGCGCCGGTGACGGCGCCCGGCGTCGTGGCGGCGGGAACCGTCACCGTGACTGGGGTCGGAACGGCCGCCGGAGCGTCCGAGCCGATGGCCGGGACGGCCGCGGCGCCCGCGCCGGAACCCGGCTGCGTGACCGGCGAGACGGCCGACGTAACCGGCGACAGGACCGAAGTGACCGGCGACACGGCCGACGTGACCGCGGGGGCAGCGGACAGCGGCACCGTCGGCACAGCGGCCGACGCTGGATTGGTTGCCGCGTGCGCCTGGCGTGAGAACAGCACTAGGACGATGAAAATCCCGGCAGCGGCGATCGCGAACTGCACCGCTCGCCAAGCGATGTGTCGCAGCATCGGCCCCGGCATCCAGCAGCTCCTACTCGCCAGTCAACCGAACGTGCCTCGTTTGCCCGCCATCAGCGGTTTGAAACCGAGTGCCGGCCTTTTCCGGCGCGGCCCTTCGCCGGACATATTGTCCGGCCACCACCGTACAGCACAGTCCTAACCCAGGGAAGAGCCTAGGTGAAGTCAGGGCTGCCCGCCGTGGTCTGGCGAATGTTCCTGCCGCGCCTGCGCGGCCTCCGCGGTGCTGGCCGCTTCGAGCCCGGCGATGAGCACGTTCAGCCCGAACTCGAACCGATCATCGGCATCAGGGCCGGTCATAAGCGGAGCGATCGCCGTCAGCACGGGATACCGGCCGGCTGGCAAGCCGGCGTAGAAGGCGTGAACCCCGGCGAAGTAACGCTCGATTTCGGCTGGATCAGCCTTGCGGTACAGGCCAGCCTCGTACGCGAACGCCGATACGTACAAGATGAGCTGATCGAAGCCGAGGGCGATGACCCGGTCCGACAGCCCGCCAGCTCGCAGCACCCCCGTGAGCACCTCGGCGGCCGCCAGGGTCTGCGGAGACGTCGGCACCCGGCCGAGTCCGGCCAGGGCGGCGTCGGTGTGCGAGGCCAGGACGTCGCGCAGGTCACGCAGCAGCCGGTGCACCTGCTCACGCCACCTGGCCGGGTCGGGCGTCTCCAGCTTGACCTGGCCGACGAGGGCGTCAAAGACCAGCTCGAGCAGTTCCTCCCGGCCGGAGACGTGCGCGTAGAGCGAGGCCGCGCCAGTACCGAGCCGGCCGGCTACCCGGCGCATGGACAGCCCGGCGAAGCCGGCTTCGTCCAGGACCTCGATGGCCGCCGCCACGATCACCGGGACCGACAGCGTCGGCTTCCGCCCTCTCGCGGACGTGCGCCTGGCCACCCGCGGCGGGGCGGCCGGGAGGGGGGCCGCCGGCGCCGGCGGCTTCTCCTGACTTGACGTACCCATGGCGCCCAGTGTAGAACAGTGTTCGTAATAAAGGAACGAACATCGTTCGGAATATACATCGGAAAGAGGTACGAGTGATGGCTCACACCGATGCCGGCCATCCGCGCAGGTGGGCAGTGCTGGCCCTCGTCCTGGCAGCGGAGTGCATGGACTTGCTCGACGGATCGATCGTCAACGTGGCGGCGCCCACGATCAGGACGCAACTGCACGCCACCGCGGCGGCGCTGCAGTGGATGATCAGCGGGTACTCCCTGGCGTTCGCCGTCGGCCTGATTACCGGAGCTAGGCTCGGCGACAGGTACGGGCGCAAGCGCCTGTTCGTGATCGGCGCGGCTTGTTTCGCCGCGGCCTCGCTTGCGGCTGCCCTCGCGGTCAGCCCGGCAATGCTGATCAGCTGCCGCCTCACGCAAGGCGCCGCCGCCGCGCTGCTCATCCCGCAGGGCCTGGGGATCGTCAAGGATGTCTTCGCGCCGGCCGAACAGGGCCGTGCCTTCGCCGTCTTCGGCCCGGTCATCGGGCTGTCCGCGGTGCTCGGGCCGATCATTGGCGGCGCGCTGGTCAGTCTCGACGCGTTCGGGACCGGATGGCGGCTCATCTTCCTGGTGAACCTGCCGCTCGCGGTTGTCGCGGCGGTGGGCGCCGCCCGGATCATGCCGGAGTCCCGCGCGCCGCGGGCACCGCGCCCCGATGGCCCGGGGACTCTCCTCGGCGCGGCAGCGATGGGCCTGCTCATCTACCCGCTGATCCAGGGCCGCGAGGCCGGCTGGCCGGCGTGGACGTACCTCATGATGGCGGCGAGCGTGCTGACCGCCGGGCTCCTGGCGGCCTGGAGCCGTCGGCAGGGCATGCGGGGACGCGGCACGCTCATCAAGACCAGCGTGTTCAGGCACCGCGGCTTCAGCGCCGGGCTCGCCAGCGTGGTCGTGTTCTTCGCGGGAATGGCCGGCACGCTGCTATCGGTGACCCTGTACCTGCAATTCGGCGAGCACTTCTCGCCCGTTCACGCCGGCCTCACGCTCGCGCCGTTCGCGGCCGGCTCGGCGGCAGGCGCGGTGGCCGCCCCCACAGTCGTCGTGCCCCGGCTCGGGCGCGGCGCGCTCCAGGTCGCCGCCGTGCTCATGGCGATCGGAACGTTCCTGCTGCGCAGCGTCATCGGCACGCATGGGCTGGCGACCAGCTCAGCCGAGCTCATCCCGGCCCAGCTCGTACTCGGCGCCGGCATCGGCATGCTCATTGCGCCGCTGTTCGACTTCATCCTGGCGTCGGTCAGCGATGACGAAGTCGGCTCGGCCTCCGGCGTGCTGAACGCGGTCCAGCAACTGGCCAGCGCGATCGGCGTGGCCGCGATCGGCACTGTCTTCTTCGCCGCGCTCGCCCGCTCCGGTTTCGTCGCGGCCATCAGCCAGTGCCTGCTGATCCAGCTCGGCGTCGCCGGCGCGCTCGTCGTCCTGGCCTGGGCCCTGCCGCGCCACCCCCGTGACACGGAAACGGCCGGGGCAAGCGAGGCGGACGCGATGAACGCCATGGGCGAGGCGGACGAGGCCGAGCCGGCGGTCGGCAAAGCCGCGAGCGCGGCCTGAGGTTTGGCCGCGCCTGCCGGCGATTGGGACGCGGTGGCGGCGCCGGGACGCAGTACGGTCGTTGCCATGGAGACGCGGGGCGCGGACGAGGCCTACGTAATGCACGGCGGAGACGCACTGGGCGCCTACAGCGGCTGGCCCGTCCCGGCCACGATCGTGAGTGACGGAGCGTACGGCGTCCGGGGATTCCATGGGGATACGACCGGGCCCGATGGCCTCGCCGACTGGTACCGGCCCCATGTCGAGCAGTGGAGCAGGGCCGCTCATCCGGCCACGACGCTCTGGTTCTGGAATACCGAGATCGGGTGGGCGGCCGTGCACCCGCTGCTGGCCGCCCACGGGTGGGACTACGTCCAGACCGTGACGTGGGACAAGGGGCTGGCCCACATCGCCGGGAACGTCAACGGCAAGACGATCAGGCGGTTCCCTGTCGTCACCGAGGTGTGCGCCCTCTATCAGCGGCGCCTGGAGCTGGATGGACCGGACGGGCGCATGCCGGTGCGGCAATGGCTGCGCCACGAATGGCTGCGGTCGGGCCTTCCGCTGTCCGTGGCCAACAAGGCGTGCGGGGTGAAGAACGCCGCCACCAGGAAATACCTGACGCGGGACTGGCTTTGGTACTGGCCGCCCGGGCAGATGATGGAGCGCCTGGCGGGTTACGCCAACG
>JASHPP010000831.1 GCA_030038035.1 Trebonia sp. | reverse complement strand
AGGGCCGAGCACGGCGTGCGGCCCGCGGACGTGCTGACGCAGGGCATCCTGTCCGCGCGCGGCCGGACGATCAGGCCGAAGACGCTGAACCAGAAGCACTACGCGGACGCGATCGACAAGCACACCATCGTGTTCGCGATCGGCCCCGCCGGAACCGGCAAGACCTACCTCGCGATGGCCAAGGCGGTGAAGGCGCTGCAGGCCAAGGAGGTCAACCGGATCATCCTGACCCGCCCGGCCGTGGAGGCGGGGGAGCGGCTCGGCTTCCTGCCCGGCACCCTGTACGAGAAGATCGACCCCTACCTGCGCCCGCTGTACGACGCGCTGCACGACATGATCGACCCGGACTCGGTCCCCAAGCTGACCGCGGCCGGCACGATAGAGATCGCCCCGCTGGCATACATGCGCGGTCGGGCGCAGCCAACTGGCACGCCAGTGCTAACGCCAAGCGGATTCCGGCCGATCGGCTCCCTCACGGTGGGTGATCTCGTCATCGCCTCGAATGGCGAGCCGACCCCCGTGATCGGCGTCTACCCGCAGGGGGAGAAGGACATCTACCGGGTCATCACGCAGGACGGTGCCTCGACGCTGTGCTCAGGGGACCATCTGTGGGCCGTGGCGACCCGTGACGACCGCCGTCGCGGCAAGCCGCTCCGGGTCCTCGAGACCCGGGAGATGATCGGCGACCTGCGCGCGAACCACTGCCACCGGTACGAGCTGCCTTCGCACAGCGCGCCGGTCTGCTTCCCGTACCGGCCGGTGCCGATGGACCCGTACGCTCTCGGGCTGCTGCTCGGCGACGGCTGCCTGACCGGGAAGACCACGCCGGGCTTCGCCATCGGCGACCCTGAGCTCGCCTGTGAGCCGGAGCTGAGGCTGCCCGGCAGACAGGTCCGTCCCCTCGGCGGCCCCGGCCACGCGTTGAACCGGGCGGCCTCGACGGGAGATGTCGTCACGATCGAGAACCCGGTGACGGGCATCGCCCGTGCCCTCGGATTGCATGGCGCCCGGTCCGGGGCGAAGTCCGTGCCCGAGCTGTACCTGTGCAACTCGGCGAAGGTACGGCTGGCCGTGCTGCAGGGCCTGCTCGACACAGACGGCGGCCCTGTCACGCAGCGTCACCGGACTTGCCGCGTGCAGTACACCACCACATCACCGCGGCTGCGCGACGACGTGCTCTTCCTGGTCAGATCGATGGGCGGGGTCGCCTACGATCGTGTTCGCCAGGCCGCCGGGCGAAAGCAGGGATTCGCACCCGGAAGACCCGTCTACAACCGCCATGATGCGTACGTCATCGACATCCGGTTGCCGGACGGCATCGAGCCGTTCCGGCTCGCCAGGAAGCGCGACGCATACTGGGCATCGGGCGGCGGCGGGCGCCCCGGGCGCCCCGGGCGGTTCATCGAGAGCATCGAGCCGGCCGGTTCGGCCGAGTGCGTGTGCATCTCGGTGGCGGCGGCGGATTCGCTGTACACGACCGAGGACTTCCTGCTGACGCACAACACGCTGAACGACTCGTTCATCATCCTGGACGAGGCGCAGAACACCTCGGCCGAGCAGATGAAGATGTTCCTCACCCGGCTTGGCTTCGGATCCAAGATCGTCGTCACCGGTGACATCACCCAGGTCGACCTGCCGGCCGGGCAGGTGAGCGGCCTGCGCGTGGTGCAGGACATCCTCGACGGCATTCCCGACATCCACTTCTCCAGGCTGACCAGCCACGACGTCGTCCGGCACAAGCTGGTCGGGAAGATCGTCGACGCCTACGAGCGCTATGACACCAAAGCCCAGGTGCCCCAGGCGCCCCAGGCGCGGCCGCCGCGGCACCGCGGCGGCCGCTGAGCACTGAATCGGGGAATGCCAGGTGACCATCGAAATCGCCAACGAGTCGGGGATGGCGGTCGACGAGGTGGCACTCGCCGCGGTCGCGCGGTTCACGCTTGACCGGCTGCGGATCCACCCGCTGGCCGAGCTGTCCGTGCTGCTTGTCGATGAAGTCACCATGACCGACCTGCACGTGAAGTGGATGGACGAGCCCGGGCCGACCGACGTGCTCTCGTTCCCGATGGACGAGCTGCGCCCGCCGTCGATGGGCGGTGCGCACGGCAGCCGGGCCGGCGGCGAGGACTCGGGGCCCGAGCCGGGCCTGCTCGGCGACGTCGTGCTGTGCCCGCAGGTCGCGGCCGGGCAGGCCCGTCAGGCAGGCCATTCGACCCAGCAGGAACTCGAATTGCTCTGCGTGCACGGGATCTTGCACCTGCTCGGCTACGATCACGCTGATCCCGAGGAGGAAGCCGAGATGTTCGGGCTGCAGGGCACGCTGTTGCGGGCCTGGCGCGAGGCCGCGGGGCAGGGCCGGCCAGGGGCCGTCGCGGACAGGGAAGCACAGGAAGGACCTGGTTGATGTCACCCGCGTGGTGGCTGCTGGTAGCCGCGATCGCGCTGATCCTTGCCGCTGACTGGTGCGCGGGCGCTCAGGCCGCCATGTCCAGGGCCGACGCGCAGGGGCTGGCGCGGTACGGCAGCCTGCTGATGCTGATCCGGGTGTGCGCCGAGGTGTCGGCGGCGGTGCTGATGACGCTGGCGTTCGCCCACTGGCTTGGCGGCGGCTGGCAGGTGTTCCTGCCCGCGGCCGGTGCCCTGCTAGTCGCCAGGTACGTGCTGATCGGGGTCGGGCCCCGCGCCATGGGCCGGCGGCGCGCCGAGCGGGTCGCGGGCACCGCCGTCCGGCTGCTTCGCCCGCTATACCGGATACTGGGGCCGCTGCCGCGGCTGCTCGACGCGATCTCCGGCGCGCTGCCGCTCGGCGGCCCTGCCGCTGACGCGGAGCTGGCCGCCCGGCCGGAGCTGCGCGGCCTGGTGGACTACATCGAGGGGCGGACCGAGATCGAGCCGGGGGAGCGGGAGATGGTCCGCTCGGTCTTCGAACTCGGCGACACGATCGTCCGCGAGGTCATGGTGCCCCGTACGGACATGGTTTTCATCGAGCGCGACAAGACCCTCGACCAGGCCCTGTCGGCGGCGCTGCGCAGCGGCTTCTCCCGCATACCCGTGGTCGGCGAGAGCACCGACGACGTGGTCGGGATCGCCTACCTGAAGGACATCGTGGCCCGGGTGCACGAGCATCCGGGCGCGGAGGACACCGAGCGGATCGACCAGGTCATGCGGCCCGCCACGTACGTGCCCGACAGCAAGCCGATCGATGAGCTCCTCAGGAACATGCAGGTGCAGCGCATCCACGTGGCGATCGTGATCGACGAGTACGGCGGCACCGCCGGGCTGGTGACGATCGAGGACATCCTGGAGGAGATCGTCGGGGAGATCGCCGACGAGTACGACACCGAGCGGGCGCCGGTGGAGTGGCTCGCGCCGGGCACGGCGCGGGTCACCGCGCGGCTGCCGGTCACCGAACTCGAGGAGCTCTTCGGGGTGGCGGTCGACGCGGAGGACGTGGAGACCGTCGGCGGCCTGCTGGCGCACGAGCTCGGCCGGGTGCCCATCGCCGGCTCAGAAGCCACGGTGGCCGGCCTGCGGCTGACCGCAGAGAACCTCGCCGGCCGCAGGAACAAGCTGGGCACGGTGCTCATCCAGCGCCTGGAACAGCAGCCCGCCTGACCGGGGCGCCGCCATCGCCTCAGCTCGTGAGGTGGCGCGCGAAGAAACGCTCGGAGCTGTCGACCTCGAACATCGGCACGTCCATGTGGCCGCCGGGATTGGCGTGCAGCGTCTTCTCCGCCGAGCCGATGGCGTCGAACAGCGCGAGCCCCGCCTCCCGCGGCACGATCTCGTCGTCCCACTGGAGCAGGAATTCCACCGGTACGGTGATCTCGGCGGCCGCCTCCGTCAGGGTCTCGTGGCCCATGAGGCCGAGGACGGCGGCGGTGATCCTCGGCTCGGCCGCCACCAGGGGCACGCCGATCGCGCTGCCGAGCGACACGCCCCAGTAGCCGACGGGGACCGCCCCGCCTGCGCCGACCCAGTCAAGACCGGCCAGGGCGTCGATGGTGGCCCGCCATTCGGGTATCGCGAGCGCCGCGACGACCACCCCGCGCCGCGCGTACGCCTCGCCGAGGGGCTTGCCGGCCGCGGTCAGCTCCTCGATCTCGGCGTTGTAGGTCTCATACCCCGCCGGGATGGGCCTGCCGCCCCACCCGGGCGCGTCAATGGCCGCCACCGCGAACCCGCTCCCCGTCACGTAGCGGCGGGCGCGGGCGACGATGGACGCCGCCGTCTTGTGCCCGCCGCCACCGTGCCCGAGCAGCACGAGCGGCCGCGGCCCGGCGGCCCCGGCCGGTGCCCACACCACGCCGGGAGCGTCGCCGACCGTGAAGTGGCGCTCCGTCACGCCGTCCGAGGTTGCCTCCGTGATGAACCGCATAACTGCCGCCTTCCTGGTCCGCCCCATCCGCCGCCTACCACCGTCCCCCAGTTCCCGCCGCTCCGCAAGGACACGGCGACCCGACCGCCGGGCCCGCCTCAGCACATCCTGCCGCGGCAGTTCACAACGGCCGGCACTCTTGTTAGTTGATAATTGACAACAATGTTTGACCGGTGAGACGGTGAAAAAAGACGGTCTGACGTGGGGCTGGCCCGGTCATGCGGAGGTGCGGCGTGCTCAAGGCGGAAGAGAACGAGATCCTGACCAGGGTGGGGCCGGGCACGCTGATGGGCGACCTGCTGCGCCGTTACTGGACGCCGGCCTGCCTGACGGCCGAGATCCCCGAGCCGGGATGCGACCCGGTGCGGGTGCGGCTGCTTGGCGAGAACCTGGTCGCCTTCCGGGACACACGCGGGCGGGCGGGGCTGGTACAGGAGAACTGCCCGCACCGGGGAGCGTCGCTGTACTTCGGCCGCAACGAGGACGCCGCCATCCGCTGCGTGTACCACGGGTGGGCGTTCGACGTGGACGGCCGGTGCGTGGACATGCCGAGCGAGCCGGTGCCATTCTGCGAGAAGGTGCGGATGCGGGCGTACCCCGCGCACGAGTCAGGCGGGGTCGTGTGGACCTACATGGGCCCGCGGGAGACGATGACGCCGTTCCGCGACTTCGGCACCGAGGGGCACGACGCCGGCGAGTTCACGGCGGGCAAGCAGCTGACGACGTGTAACTGGGTGCAGGCGATGGAAGGCAACATCGACACGGCCCACATCTCCCACCTGCACCAGTGGGACGGCGTCGACGACATCCCCGATGACGGGTCCGACAAGCCCGGCTACCCGTCCAACGCCATGTCGTGGAAGTTCTGGCGCCACGACCGCGCGCCGCGGCTCGAGGTCGACGACACCTGGTACGGGTACCGGTACGCCGGCATCAGGACCACGCCCAACGGCAACACCCACGTGCGCATCACCGCCTACGCGGTGCCGTACAGCACGATGGTCGCCAGCATCCCGTTCAGCACCGGCCACGGGATGTTCATCCCGATCGACGACCAGAACTGCTGGCGCTACTTCGTCACAGCCAAGGACCGGCAGAACCCCCGCAACCTCGGCGGCGCGAACCTTTTCTCCGTCGCCCCGTTCTCGACGCCGATAACGGGCCGCAGAGACGGGATCCTCCCCAGGCAGTACACCATGGACAACGACTTCCGGATCGATCGGGACGCGCAGCGCAACGGCATCTTCAGCGGCGTCTCGGACTTCGTGAGCCAGGACTTCATGGTGACGGAGTCGATGGGCCCGATCTACGACCGCACCGAGGAGCACCTCGGCTCCACCGACAAGGCCATCACCCGCATGCGCCACATCCTGATCTCGGCGGCCAAGGGCCTGGCAGCGGGCAAGGAGCCGCCGGCCGTGGGCGCCGGCCTTGACTTCCGGTCCATCCGCGGCGCCGAGAAGATCCTCGAGCCCGACGAGGACTGGCGGGCGCTCGGCACCGACGACGATCCGGTCGTCCAGGAGGCCCTCGGCATCGAGCCGCCCCTGGGCGCGG
>JASHPP010000144.1 GCA_030038035.1 Trebonia sp. | reverse complement strand
GCGGGATCCGGAAACGCGGCTATCCCCGCCGCCCGGGCCGGCGCAAGCGTGGTGGCCTGCGACCTGACACCCGAACTGCTCACCGCCGGCCGCCAGCAGGCCGAGCGGCAGGGCATCGAGCTGGAATGGCGGGAGGCCGACGCCGAGGCACTGCCGTTCGGCGACGGCGAGTTCGACGTCGTGATGTCCTGCCTGGGAGTCATGTTCGCCCCCCACCACCAGGTCAGCGCCGGCGAGCTGGTCCGGGTATGCCGTCCCGGCGGGACCATCGGGCTGCTCAGCTGGACTCCCGAGGGCTTCATCGGCCAGATGTTCGCCGCCATGAAGCCCTATGCCCCGCCGCCCCCGCCCGGTGCCCAGCCGCCGCCGCTGTGGGGCCGCGAAGACCACGTCCGCGCGCTGCTCGGTGACCGGGTCGCCAACCTCACCGCACAGCGCAAGACAGTCCGGGTGGACAAGTTCACCAGCCCCGAGGACTTCCGCGACTACTTCAAGGCGCGCTACGGCCCGGTCATCGCCGCCTACCGGGGCCTCGCCGGTGACCCGCAGCGAACCGCCGCCCTCGACCGCGACCTCGCCGGCCTTGCCGGCCGCCACGACAGCGGCTCAGCGGCCATGATCATGGAATGGGAGTACCTGCTCATCACCGCCAGCAAAACGCTGACCACGTGAGCCGGTCATCGAGCGCTTCGCATCAGCTCCAGCCCGGCTAGCATCCTGGTCCTTCCACGCGCAGGGAAAGCGCGCAGCGCCGATCGGTGCGGGTGCGGACCGTCGACCCCGGCAGACCATCGTCTTCTCCCACAACGCCGGCCACTACGTCGCGAGCAACGCTGTTCATGACCGTCACATGCCAAAGCCGCGTCAACCTGCCGTGTGGCCCGCTCATCTCCGTCGACGCACTCGCGGCCTTGCCAGCGGCCCGGCCCTCCGGCATAACCGGGTGATCGGCGCGCCCCCACCAAGCGGAGCCATCGTCTTCGCCAACAGGACGTATTCGGCGATCCGGTGCACGGCATCGCTTCACTCGTGGTGACCGAATGTGGCTACCCTGAACGGTTGCGGACAGCAGCCAGCGGTCGTGGCGCCGGCTTAACCGGCGCCGCCGGAACCGGTGCGCTCGATGCGTGCATGCCCGTTACGGGGTGACCGCCGGGCGTGCGATCGCGGTGACCGGTGAGCTGATCCCGGCCCGCCCGGGCGCTACCGGGCACGCTCGCGGCCCCCGGCGGAGAAACCGGTGACGGCCGGCACCCCGGCAAGTTCACCCGGCGGCACGGCGGCACCGAACGGGGCTCCGGAACCCATCCCCCGCAGCCGCAGGGGACACCCCCGCGTACGCGTACGGCTCTTCGGTGAAACCCTCTCCCGGCGAGACCCCGGAGTTCACCCCGTGCAGGCGGATCGCCGCGTCGAAGTGCCCGGGCCACAGCACCGGCGACCCGCCCGGGGCAAACGCCGCCAGCGCGCCGCGGCCGGGCGCCAGCGCTGCCATGATCACGCCGGCCTGGCCAGGGTCCACGGCTGGCAGCTCACCGGGATCCACCCCCGATCCCCCGCCGCAGGCACCCTCGGGCCTGCCCGCTGCCACCCCCGGTTCCGCGCCCAGGGCGCGCGGGGCACGGCCGCTGACCGCGGCCGTGCCCCCGCCCCACCCGCGGCCCGTGAACCGTCCGCCCGCAGCCTTGGCGTCAGCACAGCCGCGAAGCCGCCCGGGACGACGCGCAGCCGCAGTTTCCCGGCGGCCCGGTACCGGGGGCCGGCCAGGACCAGCCCGGCCACCCCGTGCACGCTCCGCCGGGTCACCGCAAGCTCCCCATGCCCCATGAGGCCATTGTCCGTGACCACTGCCATTCCTCCCCGCCCCCGGTCACCGCGCGGCAGCGTGCCGCCAGGAACGGACGGTACAAAGCCCCGCAGCCCGGACCGGACACGCGCCGGCCACAGCGCCCGTCCAGGCGACACCCGGAAACCAGCGGCCGAAGCGCGTTGCACCGCGGAACTGGTCGGATAACTGGCCACCGGCAAGGCTGTCTGCAGGCGCGTGGCGTGGCGCCACGTCAGTCAGGTGCCGCGGCGGCCTTGGTGGCGTAGCCCATATACGAGGCAGCTGTGCTCTTGATCCGGCCGAAGTCCATCCGGCGGCTGAATTCACCGTAAGTGATCCGCCCCTTGCGCGCGCTGATCTGACTGCGGAGTACGGTGGGCAATTTTGCCCGTGGTCCGAGGCCGACGGTCTCGCCGAGGTGCAGCCCGTGCCGGTGCAGCGTGCGGGCCAGCTCGGCGGGCTTGATGAACATCTGCCAGTCATGCAGCGGAGTGTCGGTGATCCGGGTGAGCGGCCAGTCCTGGGGCACCTTGATCGCCACCAGCTTGCTCTGCAGGGTCCGGTTGATGGTGTCGAACAGGTAGAGCCCGCCGGGCTTGAGAACCCGTGCCGTTTCGCTGATCACGCGGTCCAGGTCCGATACGTGCTCAAGGACGTCGCAGCAGTACGCGACGTCGAACGTGCCATCCTCGAGGGGCAACTGCTCGCCCGCGCCAACCCGGTAGTCGATCCTCAGGCCGCTGGCGGCCGCATGCTCGCGGGCCGCCTCGATCGACACCGCCGAGGGATCAACGCCGGCCACGTCGAACCCCAGGCGCGCGAACTCCTCGGCAAGGAAACCGCCCCCGCAGCCGACGTCCACGGCCCGCAGGCCAGCGGCCCGGCCGTTGCACTGGCGGGTCAGGACCTCACGAAAGTAAGCGAAGCGGCCAGGGGTCATGCTGCCGTGCAGGAAGTTGAGCAGGCTGCGCTCATCCCACCATGATTCACCGATGCGGTCATAGATCTCATTGTCGATCGGCACCGCGGCACCTCCGCGAACCGTCTGTCCCCGGGCAGGGCCAGGGACGTCGTCCCCGGCCGCGGTCCACAGCGCAGCCTTCATCTGTAGATCTTCGTTTTCCGTCTGCCGCGGTGCGTTCGGAGAATCTCCTGATTGCCTCGCGCGCCGACCTGCGCCTATGCTGAGCGTGCCTGCGGTGGCAGCACAAGCCTCCGGACGGTTCTTCACACAAAGAGGCCTCGATGTTCGGAAAACCCGGACGTCCCCGCGAGGATGTCTTCCGGCGGCGGCTGGAGATCTACGCGGCGGTCGCCCCGCTGCTGGAGAAGGCCGGGGCGCGCGCGCTCACCATGCGGCAGGCGGCCGCCGCCGCCCACATGAGCATCGGAGGCATCTACCACTACTTTCCCTCCAAGCGTGACCTGGTCTTGTTCGTGCTCAGCCCGGACGCGCTGCAGCGCCTGTGCAACCAGCCTCAGCTGCTGGCGCCGCGGGAGCGGACCGAACCAAGCGCCCACCTGGCCACCTTCCTGGAAGGCCTGGTCCGGGGAGTGCCGTTGCTGCGGCCGGCGGTGCTCGCGGCGATCGAGCTCGGCGCCGGTCCGGCGCTCGACTTCGTCGACGCCACCATGACCGTCAAAGTGCACGAGTTCGTCCGGGCGGTCAAAGCCGTGCGAACCGGCATCGGGGATGCTGAGGCCCAGGCGATTGACCGGGCCGTGCGCCATACGACGCTGGGAGCGATGCTGGACCGCAGCGTCACCCCCTCCGAACTGCGCAGCGAACTGTACTCGATCGTGGCGATGCGGCCACCGGCCCGCCCGCGCGGGGACGAGCGCCAAGCCGCGGCCAGCTTCTAGGCCAGAGTCCCCGTCAGCTCAGCCACCGGACGCCTTGCCTGGTGCGCCTGCCGGATCCGCGGCCAACGGCAAGACCACGCCAGACCAGTGTGAGGGCACGGGGGCCCCGGACTTCGCCGGCCGCACCCTGGCCAACTGGTCAGCACAAACATCTGGCGCCAGAGTCGGCGTTCGGGAATGTTGCCGGACTGCTGATCTGGCTCGCTGGCAACGGCGTCTGCCTCAAGGTACCCTGACTGTCGTACCGCTGTGCTACCGTCATGTCATGGCCGTCCGCAAGAAGCGCTCCATATCCATCCCTCCCGAGCTCGACGCTGAGATCGCCGCCGCCGCGCACGCCGCCGGGATGAGCTACAGTGCCTGGGTCGCCCAGACCGCGCGGAAGGAATTCATCATCCGGGCCGGCCTGGAAGCGGTCAGCCAGTACGAAGCTGAGCACGGCCCGTTTACCCCCGGGGAGATCGCCGAGGCCGATGCATGGGCTGCCCGGGTCACCCAGCCGTCCGGCACCCGGCGGTCAGCGTGACCGGGGTGACCTATGACTCCGGGGCGCTGATCGCCGCCGAACGGGGCGAGCGCCCGATGTGGGCGCGCCACCGCGCATTGCTGCTGCGCCGCGTCGTGCCCACCGTCCCCGCCCCCGTCGTTGCCCAGTGCTGGCGAGGCACGCCGCGTCAGGCACAGCTGGCCCGGCTGCTGGCCGGATGCGAAGTCGAAGCCCTCGACGACACCAGGGCCAGGGCCACCGGAACCCTCGCCGGGCGCGCCCGGACCACCGGCGTCGTAGATGCCAGCGTCGTCGAAGGAGCCCTCCGGCGCGGCGACTTCATCATCAGCTCCGACGAAGGCGACCTATCCGCCATCGCCGCGGCCATCAGCCGGCACATTGACATTGACCACCCATAACATCCGGCTCCTGGTGGCGGAGACCCCGGCACTACCGGCTACGGACCGTGCCGAACGAATACCCAGCCGAAACACGCGGATCCCTGCCGATCTACTTCGCGACATGGTCATCACGGCGTGGCCCGCGCAGAGCGCAGATCTGGGTTTATCCGCACAGCGGAGCCGCCGACGCTACTGCGTGCCGGTCGCTGGACGTAGCCCGGCGCAGCGGGATACCCGTTACATGTAACGGGGCGCGGCGGCGGGGGAAACCGCAGTGCGGCCGGGGCGCCCGATATGCCCAATGTGCCTGATGTGCCCGAGACGCTCGAGACGCCCGAGGCAGCCGGGACAGCGTTCTACGCGGTCTACCGGCACATGCTCTACCCGGAAGTCAACCAGACGACGGCCACGATGAACTCCGTCTTCGGGAGGCGGCCCGCCGCCTAGCCGGACATGACAAGGCCCCCCGCCAGCGCAGGGGGCCTTTCGTGTTGTGGGCGGTAGAGGGTTTGAACCTCCGACCCCCACCGTGTCAAGGTGGTGCTCTCCCAGGCTGAGCTAACCGCCCCTGGATGCTGCGAAGCCTACCAGGTACGCCTGCGCCATCACGCCCATGCGCTCGTAGTACCCAAGGCCGACGTCGCACCACAGGTGCGGCAGTCCACGGCGGCACCGCTCGCACGCCCGCTTCTCTTCGGGGTGGCAGCCGAGGTCGTGGTCGATGAAGATCTGCTGCCCGTTCTCGAAGGGCTCGTGGCACATCGCGCAGGCGTAGCCCTTGTGCTTCCAACAGCACTTCGAATGTCTCCTGGGTCAGGCCGTAGCGGGCCAGACGGTGATTCGCTCTCCACGGCTTCGCCGCGTCCGGGTCGTACACGCGCTCGCGCGCCTGGCCCCGCTCGCGCTGGCGCTCCATCGCCTCGGGACTAGCGCAGGGCGGCGCGTGCCCGGCACCACGCGCGCACCGGGTCCCCTTGCGGGGCATCCAGAGGCCGCACGTACGCTTGCCGTCTGGCATGGTGCTTACCAACCTGTCAGTCAGAGCCCGTGGGGCGCTCCACCACCTCGCGGGCTCGCCGCCACCTTCTCACTGGTTCGCGGCCTATCGGACAGGCCGAACCAGTGAGCCAACTAGTGAGGCGTTAGACAGGCTTTCAAAGACCCCGATCGACTATGGGGTTCTCGGGGAGCAAGCGCTACCGTGGGAAGCGCTCTCCCGCTGCGCTAACGGCCCGGGAACCTCCGCCACCGCCCGTCCTGCGCCCCGCGCAGCCTGGCCGCTCCGCGCAGCCTGGCCGCCGCGCGCGGAGACTACCAGAAGTTCCCCGGGCACACGGATCCGGAAACACGCCGCCCGGGGCGAGGGACCCGTAAGAGCGACTCTGAGTAACCGTTGGTTAGTCACAGAGTTACCATCGTGATCATGCTACACGGGATACCGGAAGTGAACCTGGTCGTTGTCGGCGGCGGTTCCGCGGGCATGGCCGCGGCCATGCAGGCGCGGGAACTGGGCGCCCACGTCACCCTGCTCGAAGCCGACGAGGTCGGCGGGACCACGATGAACCGCGGCCCGGCCCCGGTGCGCACGCTCGCCCGCGCGGCCCGGCTGGCCAGGGACTGGTCGTCCTGGGAGACGTTCGGCCTGCGGGGTCC
>JASHPP010000014.1 GCA_030038035.1 Trebonia sp. | reverse complement strand
GCTGCCCGAGATGTTCCAGCAGGGTCACGCCGAATCGGCGCAGCCGTTCGTGATGATCCAGGCGCGGGCGCTGCTCGCCGTGCTGGGGACCGAAGGTGATCCGCGGCGGCTGTCGTTCGGCGAGGTGGCGGAGGCGCTGCTGCGGCACGAGAAACGCCGGTGGCGGCCGGTGGCGCCGGCCTGGGGCCTGGACGGCGGCGACCCCGCGCTGGGCGGGACCGTGGCGGCGCTGCAGGCCCGCAGCATCGCCGCGCTGTCGCTGCTCGGCGCCGGCAGCGACAGCGAGGCCGAGGCCGTGCTCCGCCGGGTCCCCGAGCTGCGCGACGCGCCGGCCGCGCGCCTGTACGCCATCGCGTCGGCGATCAAGACGCTGTATCCGGCTGCCGCCGGCGCCGCGCCGCGGATCCGGCCGGACATGATCGGCGAGTGGTTCGTCGTCGGGCAGCTCACCGGCAATCCGGCCCTTGCGGCGGCGCTGCGGGAGGGGCTTACCGACGACCAGGCCGCCCGGGCGCTTTCCTTCCTGGCGCACGCGGCGGACTGGATAGAGGCGGCGGGACCGCTGTTCGGCGAGTTCTCGGCCGGTGACGTCCGCCGCCAGGTGCTCGCAGCAGCGCAGGCAGCCTTGACCGGAGAGGCGGGGCGCTACCTGCTGGACGCGGTCGTCGCGGAACAGCTCTCGTCGGGCGCGGGGTGGACGCTGGATGAGCTTCGCGAACTGGGCCAGCTCATACCGGACTACGTCCTCCTGCGCACGCACACGGCGATCGCCGCGCAGGTTGTTACGTTGTACCGCGCCCTGAACAGTGCTGACCCTGCCGCCAACCAAGCCGATCTGGGCGGGGCGCTCGTTACCCTGGCTATCTGCCTCTACCGGCTCGGCCGGCATCGGGAGGCGCTGGAGGCCACCGAGGAAGCCGTCACCCTCTACCGCGCGCTCGCCGCCGACAACCCACCCGCCCACCAGGCCGACCTCGCCGGAGCGCTCAGCGACCTCGGCGCGATGCTCGGCCGGCTTGGCTTGGACCGGGAGGCGCTGGACGCCACCGAGGAAGCGGTCACGGTGTACCGTCCGCTCGCCGCCGACAACCCTGCCGCCCACCGGCCCGACCTCGCCATGGCGCTCAGCAACCTCGGCGCCTGGCTGCATCGGCTTGGCCGGGACCGGGAGGCGCTGGACGCCGCCCAGGAAGCGGTCACGGTGTACCGTCCGCTCGCCGCCGACAACCCCGCCGCCCACCAGGCCCACCTCGCCATGGCGCTCAGCAACCTCGGCGCCATATTCGATCGACTTGGCCGGGACCGCGAGGCACTAGCCGTCGGCCAGGAAGCGGTCACGGTGTACCGTCCGCTCGCCGCCGACAACCCCGCCGCCCACCAGGCCCACCTCGGCAGAGCGCTCAGCAACCTCGGCGCGATGCTCGGCCGGCTTGACTTGGACCGGGAGGCACTGGACGCCGCCGAGGAAGCGGTCACGGTACACCGCGCGCTCGCCGCCGACAACCCAGCCGCCCACCAGCCCGACCTCGGCATGGCGCTCAGCAACCTCGGCGCCCGGCTGCATCGGCTTGGCCGGGACCGGGAGGCACTGGACGCCGCCCAGCAGGCGGTCACGGTGTACCGCGCGCTCGCCGCCGACAACCCCGCCGCCCACCAGGCCCACCTCGCCATGGCGCTCAGCAACCTCGGCGCGATGCTCGATCGGCTTGGCCGGGACCGGGAGGCGCTCGACGCCGCCCAGCAGGCGGTCACGGTGTACCGCGCGCTCGCCGCCGACAACCCCGCAGCCCACCAGGTCGGTCTTGCCAGAGCGCTCAGCAACCTCGGTGTCATGGGTGGCCGGCTTGACCGCCACCAGGAGGCACTGGACGCCGCGCAGGAAGCCGTCAGCCTGTATCGCGTGCTCGCCGACGACAATCCAGCCGCCTATCAGGCCGACCTAGCCGTGGCGCTAAATAACCTCGGCGTTTGGCTCGACCGGGTGGATCGGCATCAGGAGGCACTGGACGCGCGGACCGAGGCGGTCAGCGTCTACCGGGAGATGGCCGCGCGGGATCCCGGGCTTTACGAGGCGACCTACCGGGAGAAGCTCGGCGCGCTGCTGCGCGAGTACGAACAGCGGGGGATGCGGTACGAGGCGGTCACCCACGGCCTTGGCGATCCCGCCCCGGACGGAGAAGGGGACCGTGGTGAGACGGCCCCCTTCGTTCGGGATGAATGATTTTTAGATCTTTATCAGCGCGGCCTCATTGCGGGCCTTGGTGTAGCGGTTTTCCGGGATGGGGATGCCGAGGTTGCCGCGCAGGGTGGTCGACTCGTACTCCGTGCGGACCACGCCCCGGTCCTGCAGGATCGGGACGACCTCGGCCAGGAAGCGGCGCCACTGGCTGGGGTGGCCGATGTGGACGTTGAGGCCGTCGAGGGCGCGGGCGTCGAACCATTTCTGGATCTCGGCCGCCACTGTCTCCGGGGAGCCCGCGAACGGGGTCGGCCTGGGGCTGGAGATGAACTCCACGGTCTGCCGGAGCGTCCAGTCGTTGTCCTTGGCCAGCTTGGCGATCTTCTCCGCGCCGGTGCGGAAGCCGCGCTCGGCGTACACGAGCGCCTCCTGCGGGAACGGGGCGTCCAGGTCGTACTGGCGGAAGTCGTGCCAGGCGAACGGCCGGCCGAGTTCGGCCAGGGCGCGGCTGAAGTCCTTGTCCCCGCGCTGGAGCTCGAGTTCGATCTCCCTGGCCTCGTCATCGGTGTCGCCGACGAACACCGCCGCGCCCGGCATGACCACGATGTGGTCGGGGTCGCGGCCCTTGGCGGCGGCGCGGCCCTTGATGTCGCTGTAGAACGCCTGGCCCCGCTCGATCGACGGGGAGTGGGTGAAGATGCCCTCGCCGATCGTGGCGCCGAGGTCCCGGCCTTGTTCTGAGTCGCCGGCCTGGAAGATCACCGGCTGGCCCTGCGGGGAGCGGGAGATGTTGAGCGGGCCCGCGACCTGGAAGTGCTCGCCCTTGTGGTTGAGCGGGTGCTGCTTGCTCGGGTCGAGGAACGTCCGCGTGGCGCGGTCGCGGGGGAAGGCGTCCTCCTCGTAGGAGTCCCACAGGCCCCGGGCTACCTGCACGAATTCGAGGCCGCGGCCGTAACGGGTGTCGTAGTCGTAGTGCTCCTCGCGGGAGAAGTTCGTCGCCGCGCCCGCGTCGCCGCTGGTGACGACGTTCCAGCCCGACCGGCCGCCGGAGATGAGCTCCAGGGAGGCGAGACGGCGGGCGATGTTGAACGGGTCGTTGTAGGAGGTCGTCATCGTGGCGACGAGGCCGAGGTGGGTGGTGCTGACCGCCAGCGCCGACAGCAGCGTGAGCGGCTCGAGCCTGTTGAGGTAGTGCGGCGGGGAGTCGGCGGTGATGAACTGGCTGTCGACGATGAAGATGAGGTCGAACTTGGCGGCTTCGGCCAGCCGGGCCTGCTCGATGTACCAGCTGATGTTCACGCTGGCGTCGACCGGGATGTCCTCGTCGAGCCACAGGCAGGGCTGGCCCGGGCCGCCGACGCCCATCGTGACCGCGCCGAGCCTGAGCTGCCGCTTGTTGCTGTTATCACTCATGCCGACACCGCCTCGCGGGCCGCGGCCTTCTCCGCGTCGCGCTTGGCGACCTCCTCGCGGACCAGCGGGAGCAGGTGGCGGCCGTAGTCGATGGCGTCGTCGTAGGGGTCGTAACCGCGGATGAGCAGCGTGGTCACGCCGATGCCGACGTAGTCGAGCAGCGCCTGCGCCACCGTCTCCGGGGTGCCGACCAGGGCGGTGGAGTTGCCCGCGGCGCCGGTGGCCTGCGCGAGGGGGGTCCACAGCGCGCGGTCGTGCAGCTCGCCCTTCGCGACCGCGGCCAGCAGCCGCTGCGAGCCGGTGTTCTGCGGGTTGTCGCCGCCAAGACCCCAGGACTTGGCACCCCACTGAGCGCGGAAGGCCGCGATGTTCTCCTTGGTGACCTCAAGGATGCGGTGGGCGCGCTCCCAGGCCAGCTCCTCCGTCGGGCCGAGGATGGGGCGGAAGCTCACGCTGATGCCCGGGGTGTCCTGGCGGCCCGCGTTCCTGGCCGCCTCGTTGACCGAGTCGATTTGCTGCCTGGTCTCCGCCAGGGGCTCGCCCCACAGGGCGTAGGTGTCGGCGTGCTTGCCGCCGACCCGGTAGGCGGCCTGCGACGACCCGCCGAAGTACAGCTTGATCCTCGGCTGCTGCGCCGACTTGACGCCGGCGGAGTGGTCCTCGACCTGGTAGTACTTGCCCTGGTAGTCGAAGGGGGTTGGGCTGGTCCAGGCCAGCTTGACGATGTCCAGGTACTCGTCGGTGCGGGCGTAGCGGTCGTCCTTGGACAGGAAGTCGCCGTCGCGGCGCTGTTCGGCGTCGTGGCCGCCGGTGATGATGTGCACCGCGATCCGGCCGCCGGCGAACTGGTCGAGGGTGGCGAACTGGCGGGCGGCGAGCGTCGGGGCGACGAATCCCGGGCGGTGGGCGACAAGGAAGCCGAGCCGCTCGCTGTGCGCGGCGGCGTAGGCCGCCACCTGGGTGCCCTCGGGCTGCGACGACGCGTAGCCGATCAGCACCCGGTCGAATCCTGCGTCCTCGTGGGCGCGGACAAACCGCCTGGTGTAGTTCTTGTCGATGACCGGGCCGCGAGTGAGCCTGGTCTCCGACTGGTCCTTGGTGCTGATCATGCCGATGAACTCGACGGGCATGTACTTCTATCCTTTCCTAGCTGCTGACGTCCTGGAGCGGGCCAGTTCGGCCCATTCCTCGTGCCGGTGGCAGGCGGCGCTCCAGTCGGGCGCCACCGGCACGAGCGCGGGTTGCTCGGCGCACGAGTCGATGGCGAACGGGCAGCGCGCGGCGAACACGCACGCGCTTGAGGCTGACGGCGGGGGCGGGTCGGCGGCGGTGCGGCGCAGCTGCTGGATCGACAGCGGCCGGTCGTGCTTGACGCTCGGCGCCGATGCCATGAGCAGCGCCGTGTACGGATGGCGCGGCGCGCTGAACACCTGGCTGACCGGGCCGTCCTCGAGGATCCGGCCGCGGTAGAGCACGACGACGCGGTCGGCGATGCCGGCCAGCGACGACAGGTCGTGCGAGATGATGACGATGGGCAGGTCGAGGGTGTCGCGCAACTCGCTGAGCAGGCGCAGGATGTAGTTCCTGTTGCTCGCGTCGAGCGCGCTCACCGGCTCGTCGCACAGCAGCAGGCTCGGGTCGGACGCCAGCGCCCTGGCGATCGAGACCCGCTGCCGCTGGCCGCCGGAGATCTGCCCGGGCTGGCGGTGCAGCACCGTACTGTCGAGGCCGACCTTGACCAGGGCGCCCTCGACGCGGGAGCGGATCTCCTGGCTGCCGATGCCGCCGCGGATCGCCAGGCCCTCGCCGACGATCTGCGCCACGGTCAGGTCGGGGTCGAGTGAGCGCAGCGGATCCTGGAAGATGAGCTGGACGTGTCCGCTGCGGCGCTCTCGCCTGCGGGCGCCGCCGCGCAGCCGGGAGACCTCGGTGCCGTCGAAGACGATCCTTCCGTTTCGCGGCCTGATCAGGCCGACCACGGCCCTGGCCAGGGTCGTCTTGCCAGAACCGGTCTCGCCGACCAGGCCGACGATCTCGCCCGGCCAGATGTTCAGGTTGACGTCGGACAGCACGTGGTTCGCCTGCCAGCCGCGGCCAAGGACCACGTCGAGTTCCTCGACCGCGAGCAGCGGCCGGGCGTCCGTCGCCTGCGCCGTCACCGGGCGGCCATTTCCGCGGCGGCGGCTTGCCCGGCGGCGGCTTGCCCGGCGGCGGTGATGAGGGCGAGCCCGGGATCGGTGGCGCGGATGCAGCGCGCGTGGTGCCCGGGTGCCAGCGTGCTCAGGTCCACCGGGCCGGCCAGGCACTTCGGGATGGCCGCCGGGCAGCGCTCGGCGAACCGGCAGCCGGTGGTCTCCTCGCCGACTCGCGGCGGCTGGCCGGGGATCACCTCGAGCTGTCTGCGCCGGAAGTCACCGACCGAGGCGACCCGCAGCAGCGCCTGCGTGTAGGGGTGCCTGGGCCGTTCGATGATCTGCTCGACCGGCCCTGTCTCGACCACCTCCCCGGCGTAGAACACGACGACGCGGTCGCAGAGCTCCCTGATCACGGCGAGGTCGTGCGATACGAACAGCACGGCGAGGCCGCGCTGATCGCGCAGCTCCCGCAGCAGCTCGATGACCTCCGCCTGGATGGTGACGTCGAGAGCGGTGGTGGCCTCGTCGGCGATGAGCAGCCGCGGGTCGCAGGAGATCGCGATGGCGATCATGACGCGCTGCAGCATGCCGCCGGACAGTTCGGTGGGGATCTGGTGGAAGACGTGCACCGGGTTGTGCAGGCCGACAGCGGTGAACAGCTCGATCGCCTTGCGGTGCGCCTGCTGGCGCCCCAGCTTCTGCTTCACCCGCAGCACCTCGGCGAGCTGGCCGCCGACGGTCAGGTTCGGGTTCAGGTACGAGGCGGGATCCTGGAACACCGCGCCCATCCCTGTGCCGTGCAGGCGCTCCCATTCCCGGCGCGACAGGTCGGTCACGTCCTGGTGTCCGAACTCGATCCGGCCGTGCCTGATTTCGCAGCCTGGCGGGAGCACCCCGAGAGCCGCCCGGCAGGTCAGCGTCTTGCCGCTGCCGGACTCCCCCACCAGGCCGACGATCTCGCCTGTCCGCACGCTCAGCGTGACGCCGCGGACGGCGGTGGCGGCCCCGTCGTGGACGGTGACGTGCAGGTCCTCGACGCCAAGTACCTCGTCAGGCGGCGGGTTGCCGGTCATCGGCGGCCTCCAGAGCCAGGGTCGAATGGGTCTTAACGACCAGGTCGGCCACCACCAGGGTGCCCGGCCCGGTGCGGTCGCGGAACGCGTCGGCCAGCGCGTTGAGCGCGCCGACGGTGATGGCGATCAGCAAGCCGGGGATGAACGGCGCCCACGGCGACAGGTTCAGGTAGTCCAGGTCCGACGACAGTATGCCGCCCCAGGTCGGGGCCGGCGGCTGGACGCCGATGCCGAGGAAGGTGAGGAACGACACCGCGAGCAGCGCGCCCGCGGTCGCCTGCGCTGTCAGCACCGCCAGGTTCGGCAGCACCTTGCGCGCCACGTGCACGCGGATGACGTGCAGCTTCGAGGCGCCGAGCAGCTCGGCGGCCTCCACGTACTGGGCGCGCGCGTATTCCAGCGCCGCCGCCCGGGTGACCCGGAAGAAGATCGGGGACAACAGGATGCCAACCGGGAACATGGCCTGGACGAGACCGTTGCCGAGTGCCGCCGTGACGGCCACGGCGAAGAAGATCGACGGCAGCGTCATCAGCGCGTCCGCGACCCGGTTGGCGGCGAAGTCGAACCACTTGCCGAGGAAGACCGTGGCGATGCCCAGCGGCCCGCCGAGCACGAACCCGATGGCGACCGCCTCGAAGGCGGTGAACACCGACAGCCGGGTGCCGGCCATGAGCCGGCTGAGCACGTCGCGGCCGAGGTAGTCCGTGCCGAGCAGGTGGTGCAGGCTCGGTCCCTGGAACAGGTCGTTGGCGTTGATCGTCAGCGGATTCTGCGGGGCCAGCGCGGATCCGAAGATCGCCAGGAAGATCACGACGGCCAGGACGCCGACGGCGATCCTGGCGGACAGCAGCCGCAGTATCGATCCGGGTCGGGTCGGGTGGCGTCTGTGCCGCCTGCCGCGCCGGCTCATGCGGCGACCCCGTCACCGGACCGGTAGAGCACATTGAGCACCGTGTTCACCAGCAGGTTGACCACGATCACGAACGTGCTGACCACCAGGAGCACGCCCTGCACCACCGGGATGTCCCTGGTCTGCGCGCTCTCCAGGAGCAGCTGGCCGAGTCCCGGCAGCGAGAAGACCGCCTCGGCCGCCACCGCCCCGGCGAGCATGAGCGGGAAGTCGTTGCCGAGGATGGTGAGCGCCGGGCCGGACGCGTTGCGCAGCGCGTGCCGCACGAGGATGCGGCGGTAGGGCAGGCCGCGGACCCGCGCGCCGACGATGTAATTCTGCTCGAGCACCCCGACCAGCGAGGTGCGCAGCTGCCGGGCGATGTCGGCTGCGACCTGCAGGCTCAGCGCCAGGGCTGGCAGGATGATGTGCTGGAGCCATGGCAAGATCCCGCCGGTCGGCCCCACGTAACCGTTGGCGGGCAGCAGGTGCCACGCCACCGCGAACGCGACCACGAGGATGATCCCGACGACGAAGGCGGGCAGCGTGGACACCGCCGAGCAGACCAGGGTGACTCCGCGGTCGAACCAGCCGCCGCGCCGGATCGCGGCCACCGTCCCGGCCGTGCCGCCGATCAAGATCGCCAGGATGACCGCGAGGACGGCGATCGACAGGTCGACCGGCAGCCGCTGGGCGATGCTCTGCGACACCGGTATCCCGGTGAACCACGAGGTCCCCAGGTGGCCCCGCGCCGCCTGGGTCAGCCAGTCCCAGTACTGGACGAGCAGCGGCTTGTCCAGGCCGAGCGCTTCGTCCATCTTCGCGACCGCGGCCGGGGTCGCGGCGTCCTGGCCGAGGATCGTGGCCGCGGGGTTGCTGTCGGACAGCGCGCCGAGGCTGTAGGTGATGAACGAGCTGAGCACCAGGATCGGGATGAGGATCGCGAGCCCGCGGCCGACATTGGACGCTACGCTCCGGACCCGGCGCCGCCGGGGCGCGATGACACGATCGCGCCCGGCGGCGCTCCTCAGTTCTGCGACTGCCATCGGGTCAGCTGCTCACCCGCACGCCTTCCCAGCGCTGCTGCACGAGGTCATACGGGATCCCGGTGACCGTCGGGCTGTAGGCGAAGATGCGCGGGTTGGTGTAGAGCCAGATGTGGATGGGGTCGTCCTTGACGGCGGTCACCACCGCGTTCTGCAGGGTGCTCGCGTAGTCGGACGACGTCAGCGGGACGGTGAGCGCCGCCGAGAGCGCGGCGGCCACCGCGGCCGACGTGGTCGACGTCTTGCCGTCCACGTTCATCAGGCCCTGCTGGCTGTAGAGCACATCGAGCATCTCCACCGGAGACATCCGCCCGGCCGTCCCGTCGATCGCGAACGGGATCGTCTTGTCCAGGTACAGGTACTGGGTCTCGGTGTCCTCGGAGATGTTGGAGATGTTGACCGTGATGCCGACCTGCTCGAGCTGCCCCTGGATCTGCTCGGCCAGCGAGTCGTCGTCACTGGTAGCGGTCAGGGTGACCGTCAGCCCGTGCGCGTAGCCGGCCTCCGCGAGCAGCTGCTTGGCCTTGGTGGGATTGTAGGGGTACAGGTTGGCGAGCTCCGGGCTGTACCCGACGAACCCCGCGGGGAACGGCTGGTAGGCAATCGATCCGTAGCCCGCCGCCTGGACCTGCAAGATCGCCTGCCGGTTGATCGCGTAGTTGATCGCCTCCACCACGAGCGGGTTGTTGAACGGCGCCGTCGTCGTCTGGATGTCGAGCTCGTTGACCACCTCGGACGGGATTATGGCGATCTTGAACCCGGCGGCCTTGGCCGAGGCGACCTGGTTGCCGGCGATGTAGGCCACGTTGACCTGGCCGGACTCGAGGGCGGCCAGGATCTGGGCCGGCTCGGTGATGTCAAGCACGTTGAAGTTCTCGACGTGGATCTGGCTGGCGTCCCAGTAGCCAGGGTTGCGCACCAGGCTGGCGTGCGAGTCAGGGACATAGCTGGTCAGGATGAACGGGCCCGCGCCGACCGGATGGGTGGGGATCGCCCCGACGTCCTTGAAGGAGGCCGGGCTGACCATCATCCCGTCCTTGCCCGCGAGCAGGTCGGGGACCTGGTAGTCGACCTGCGTCAGGTCAAGGGTGAAGCTGGTCGCGCTGTTCACGATGATCTTGGAGATGACCGCGAGCTCGGAGGACTGGGTGGAGTTCGCCTGGGTCTGGCCGCGGACCAGGTTCTCCTTGACCGCCTCCGCGTTCAGCGGCGTCCCGTCGGTGAACTTCAGGCCCGGGCGGAGCGTGAACGTGACGCTCTTGCCGTTCGGCGCGTACGTCCACGACGTCGCCAGGCCGGGTATCACGGTCCCGGCGGGATTGAGGGTGGTGATCGAGGCGTACACGAGCCCGAGGACGTGCATGTCCCAGCCGGCGCTTGAGGTAACCGGGTCCCAGGAGGTCGGGAGCTCCCACTCCCAGTTCAGCGTTCCGCTGGCACCAGAACTGCTGCTAGGGGTCGAACCGGATGCTCCGGTTCCACTGCTGGCGCCGCCGCATGCGGCGAGCGCCGTGATCGTGATGACGGCAGCGGCGGCCGCCACGCTGCGGTAGACCAGGCGCGACCGGAGCGGCCGGCGCGCGCGAAGAAAAGGAACAGGCATCGAGGTGCTCCGTTGGGGGGGGCGACATGGATGAACGGCTGTTGCAGCGCAACAGCCGCGATGGACAGGGATCGGGGCCACGACGATGTGGGCCGGGGCGGCTCGGCCGCGCCGCCCGGCCATGCCAGCCTAAAACATATAAAGTCGATCGGTCAAATAGGAATTGTGGTTAAGATCTGTCTCATGCCGCACATCCCCGTGACCACGCCTGCCTCGGTGCGCCGCGCACTGCTCGGCGAGAGCGAGATCGCGATCCTCGACGTGCGCCCGGAGGGCCGCTTCGCCGAGGGCCACCCGCTGTTCGCCGCGTCGTTCCCGCTGGGCCAGCTGGAAGCGCAGGTTTACGAGCGGCTGCCGCGGCGCTCGGTCCCCGTCGTGGTGTACGGCGATGACCCCGGCGACGCGGGAACCGCCGTCAGGAAACTGCGGCAGCTCGGCTACACCGACGTGTCGCTGCTTGACGGCGGACTGGATGCCTGGATAGCCGCTGGCGGTGAGCTGTTCCGCGACGTCAACGCGCCGAGCAAGGCGTTCGGTGAGCTGGTGGCGGTCACCGCGGGGACGCCGTCGCTGCCCGCGGACGAGGTCGCCGCACTGCTCCGCGACCGCGCGGGCAGCCAGGCCGGCGGGACGCCGCGTGCCGTCGTGGTCGATGCCCGCCGGCTCGACGAGTACGCCACGATGAGCATTCCCGGCGCCGTCAGCGTGCCCGGGGCCGAGCTGGTGCTGCGGGTTCGCGAACTCGCCCCCGATCCGGCCACCGTGGTGGTGGTGAACTGCGCGGGCCGGACCAGGAGCATCATCGGCACGCAGTCGCTGATCAACGCCGGGCTGCCCAACCGCGTGGCCGCGCTGCGCAACGGCACCATCGGGTGGGCCCTGGCCGGCCTCCAGCTCGACCACGGCCAGCTGCGCCACGCGCCGGACGTTTCCGTCGCGGCGGCCAGGCAAGCCGAGGCCGCCGCCTGGGCCGTGGCTGATAAGACTGGCGTGCGCCGGGTCAGCGGGGACGAGCTCCGGCCGCTTGACGACGGGACCAGGACCGTCTACCGGTTCGACGTCCGCACGCCGCAGGAGTACGAAAGCGGCCACCTCCCGGGATTCCGGTCCGCGCCCGGCGGGCAGCTGGTGCAGGAGACCGACTGGTTCGCCCCGGTCAGGGGGGCGCTGGTGGTGCTCGCGGGCGACGGGGGCGGCCGCGCGGCGATGACCGCGTCGTGGCTGGCGCAGATGGGCTGGGACGTCGTGGTGACCAGTGCCGAGCTGGCTGCGCCGACGGCGGGACCGCCCGGCACCGCCGGCCGGCTTGAGCGCGGGCCCTGGGCAGCCGAGCGGCCGCCCCTGCCGGATGTGCTGATGGCAGGCCCGGCACTCGTAGCAGGCTGGCTGCGCGCCGGCGAGGCACGCGTGGTGGACGTGGACACCAGCCGGCGGTTCCTGGCGGCTCATGTGCCAGGCGCGGCCTGGGCGCTGCGAACCGACATGTCGCGCCCGGAGCTGATCGACCGCCTCGACCGCCTCGACCGGCCCGCCCGGCCCGCCCGGCCCGGGCGCACGCGGCGGATCGTCCTTGCCAGCTCGGACGGATACCTGGCCTGCTGGGCGGCGGCTGACCTTCAGCCCGCGCTGTCGGAAGCTGGCATCGACGTGGTCGCGCTGGCGGCCGGCACCGAGGGCTGGGCGAGGTCAGGCCGCCCGCTCGTTTCCGGTCCGGCGGAGATGCTCTCGCCGGTCGCCGACGTCTATCGCCGTCCTTATGAGGGCACCGGCGTCGACCCCGCGGTCATGCAGGCATACCTGGACTGGGAGTACGGCCTGGCTGACCAGTTGCGGCGGGACGGCACCCACGGCTTCGCCGTCCTGGCGCCATAGCCACAACCGCGCCGGCGAACGCGCTGAAAGGACCGCCATGCCCGCACCCTTCCGACTCGGCTTCCTGTCCCACCTGCACGGGGGCCCGAACCCGCGGCAGCTGTACCGCGACTACGTAGAGCTCTTCGTCGCCGCCGAGGAGCTGGGGTTTGACTCCGTCTGGGTGGCCCAGCACCATTTCGACTCCTCGTCGGGCGGGCTGCCGTCGCCGTTTCCGTTCCTGGCCGCGGTCGCCGAGCGGACCAGCCGGGTCCGGCTCGGCACGGCCGTGGTGACGCTGCCGCTCGAAGACCCGCTGCGGGTGGCCGAAGACGCCGCGGTGCTTGACGCCCTCAGCGGCGGCCGGCTGGAACTGGGCGTCGGCAGCGGGGGCGGGCCGGACGCGTTCGCGGCCTTCGGCAAGAACTTCGCCAGCCGGCGGGAGGACAATTCCGCGGCGGTCAGGGTGCTCACCGCGGCGCTCGCCGGCCACCCCATCGACGGCACGCAGCTGCGGCTCCAGCCAACGGCGCCAGCGCTGGCCGGCCGGGTGTGGCAGGCCGCCTTCAGCCTCAACGGGGCGGGCCACGTGGGCGCCGCCGGGTCGCGGCTGCTGCTCAACCGGGCCACCTTCGCCAGCACGGAACGCACCGACGCCGTCCAGGCGCCATGGGCCGAGGCCTATCTGGCCGCCCGCCAGGGCGCCGCCCGCCAGGGCGCCGTCGGCCAAGTGCCCGGCCAGGCACCGGACCGGGCACCGGACCGGGCACCGGATGGCCAGGTCCGCATCGGGCTGTCCCGCGGCGTCTACCCGGCCGCGGACAAGCGGACGGCGAAGGCCGCCATCGAGGCACCGGTCATGCGGCTGGCTCAGCGGATGGTCAAGGCCGGCCTGTTTCCCGGGGGCCTGAGCGCCGAGGACTGCTTCGAGCGGCTGCATATCTCCTACGGCGGCCCCGATGAAGTGGCCGCGCGGCTGGCCTCCGACCGGGTGCTGCCGCTGGCGACGGACCTGATCGTGCAGTTCAGCCCCGCGGCGCCCCCGCTTGACGAGGCGATAGCCGCCCTGGAACTGCTCGCCACTCAGGTAGCGCCTGCGCTCGGCTGGCAGCCGCGGCGTCCCGAGCCAGACGGGCCAGGCCCAGCAACTTAGGATACGAAATGCAGCGTCCGTGCCCGGTTTTGGCCGTTTTGTCCATGCAGCTCGTATCCTATGTTGCCCGGCGGGCGCGGACAGCGACCGGTTTGGGGTGGTTTGTCCGGGTCCGCCGCGCGGGCCCGGGGCGGCCGGAGCGGGCCCGGGGCGGCCGGGGTG
>JASHPP010000143.1 GCA_030038035.1 Trebonia sp. | reverse complement strand
ACGGTCACCGGATCGGTGGACCGCCGGGACGACGCGCTCGCCCTGCTCGCCGCGATCCGGCACCTGGAAGGAGTCGTAAGCGTCTGCGACGGGCTCAGCTATCCGGCTGAGGACGACCATCTTCGCGAAGCCGCGGCAGCGGTCACCGGGTACCGCCGGCACCACCTCCGCCATCTCCACCTGAGCCGGCACGCCCTCGCGGGCTAACACGGCGGCCGCCGGCGCCGTGGTTACCGTCCGCTCGGGACCACCACGACGGGGCAGTGCGCGTGCTCCACGACCTGGGCACTGACGGAACCCACCATCAGTTTTGCGAACCCGCCCGCACCACGAGATCCGACGACCACGAGGTCCGCGTCCTTCGATTCGTCGATGAGTTCCTTGGCCGGATATCCGCTGACCGCCCGGACCTTGACCGAAGGCGGCCGTGACTCGCCAAGTTGGCTCGTCACCTTCAGCGTCAATTCCTCCGCGGCGCTGAGCAGCTTTTCCTGGTCGTCCGGGTCCCGCTCCAGCAGGACCGGATTCCCGGTCCAGGGGCTGGCGGGGACCGAGTTCACGGTAAGGACCGTGACCGGAGCGTGCTCGAGCGCACCCTCCTTCAGCGCCCATTCAAGGGCACGGGTGGAATGGTGAGACCCGTCGATACCAACAATGATTCCGGGCATTTCCGGCCTCCTTCTGACCGGGCCGTCGGCCTGCGGCGGCCGCAGCCTCTACTTTCACGGTGCCACCCATTCGCCCTTATCCGCTAGGGACCTTAGTCAGCAGCCAGCGCGCCTTCGGTCCGTGCTCCGCTTCGCTGGTTCGGACCGGTGCCCTGGAGCGTGGCGGCCAGGACTGCCGCTGATAGGCTCGGCGAGCAGCGGAAAAGCTCAACCGGCCCACGCGAACGATCACCTGACTGCCCTCTCAGGCCAGCCGACATGATGCCCGGACGCAGGACCAAGGTCCTGCCGGGCTCCAACCTTCGGGCCTGCACGGCGGGCGCACGTTGCAGTCTGATAGAGGCACGGGCCGAGCGGCCCGTCCCAGATCTAACAGGGGAAGCCCGTGGACATCTTTGAAGGGCCATCGGAGGAGCCGCCCGTGGAGGCGGCCACGCCAGAGGAGACGGCACGGTTCGTCGCCGACGCGGCGGTGAAGGCCCCCTCGGTGCACAACACGCAGCCGTGGCGGTTCCACCATGGCCAGCACGAGATGAGCATCAGCGCCAACAACGAGCGGCAGCTTAAGGTCGCCGACCCGCAGGGCCGCGAGATGATGATCAGCTGCGGCGCGGCGCTGTTCAACATGCGGGTGGCGCTGCGCTATCTGGGCTGGGTGCCCGAGGTCCGCGTGCTGCCCGACCACGACCTGCCCAACCTGATCGCGAGGGTGACCTGGGACCAGCAGGTTCCTCCGCTCGACTACGAAAAGGAGCTGTTCAAGCAGATCGCCCGGCGGCGTACGCACCGGGGCGGGTTCGACCCCACGCCACTGCCTGACCAGCTGCTGGCAGCCTTGCCCCAGCAGGCCGCCAAAGAGAACGCGACGCTGAACCTGCTCACCCAGGAGCCGCAGCGGGCGGGGGCTCTCGCCGCGGCGGTGGAAGCCGGGGACTACGCCCTCCGACTCGACAGCGACAGGGCTAGCGAAGAAGCCCGGTGGGCGCCGGGGCCCGACAGTCACCGGCAGGACGGCGTTCCGCCGACCGCCTACCCGGCGCAGCCGGAGCAGACGGAGCCCAGCTTCCGCAGCCGTGACTACGCCCACGGCCACGGATGGGGACTGCCGCCCGATGCGGAGCAGCCGGTGGTGCGGTCCGCCGGGGTGGTGGGGCTGCTGACCACCAGCGTCGACCAGCCGGCCGACTGGATCCACGCGGGCCAGGCGCTGCAGCGGGTGCTGCTCGTCGCCGGGACCTACAACGTCGCGGCGGCGCTGCACAGCCAGCCGCTGGAGATACCGCTGCTGCGTGACTTCATCCGGATCCATCTCAGCGGCCGCGGTTACCCGCAGATGGTGCTCAGGCTGGGCGCGACCAGCGAGAAGGCCGTAAGCGTGCGCCGTCCGGTCGACGAGGTCCTTTTCTAGCGAGGTTCGATGAGCTCATCGGGCGGGCGGCGCGCGGTGGCCTGCGTGGTCCGCGCCGACCCGAACTGCAGCACCATCTGCGGGGCGCCGGGCAGGGCAAGGCGGGTGCGGATCAAGGCCCGGATCGCGGCGGCCTCCATCGGCTGTGTGTAGAGGCTGGCGAAGACCCAGCGGTCGGCGGCGTGCACCAGCAGCCGGTGCAGCGCCTGGCCCGCGCGCAGCCAGTGGGCCAGGCCGTCTCCGCTGGTGACCAGGATCGCGGTGGCCGCCGCCGGGGGACCCTCGACCGCGAGCGCGCCCAGCCCTCGTCCCTGGTCGAAGTCGCGCTGCCGCAGCCGCCCACGCTGACCGTCGGTCCATTCCGGGAACGGCCTGCCGGGCAACGCCCGTGCCGGGACGCCGTCTCTTGCCGTGCTGTCCGCGGGACGGATCCAGCGCCGGATCTCGGCCCGGGCCACGGGGTCGACGTCCTGCCTGCGGCTCGCCGCGGTCACGATGTCGGCCAGGCGCTGATAGGCGAGGGCCGAGTCGACGAGCGCCAGCGTCGCGCCCTCGGCGAACGCATCGCGCTGCAGCCCGGCGAGCAACCCGCGCGGCAGCGGCCGGTCGTCGAACGGGCCGCGATGCGTGTGCCGGTGCGGCAGCGCCTGCAGCATCCGCTGCTCCTCGCCGGTCATCGGCTCTTCGGCGCCAAGCCGAACCCTGGCCAGCAGCCTGGGCGGGTCGGGAAGCAGCTCCACCTCGGGCAGGTAGCCCAGCGAGCGCACCGCGAGGCGCAGGCCGAACAGGGCCGCGCCGCAGCTGATGATCATCTCACGGCCGACCGGGTCCACGCGAAGCTTGCGCCGCGGGTCGGCATACAGCTCGATCGCGTACCGGCTGACGTAGAACCGCCACGGCTGCGTGTTGTGGACCGACGGTGCGCGCACCGCCGTCGCGATCAGGTAGTCGACCTGATCAGCGGGGATTGCCACGGTCGTCATGCTCGTCACCTGCCTCATCGCCCTCAGCCTGTCCAGGGCCGAAGCCAGCGTGTAGGGCCGTTCGCCGTCGGCCGGGTGACGAAGGTCCCTGCGGCCCAGGCTGTGCGGGTGCCCTCAGCCGCGGTGCAGGATGAGGAGGAACTCGGCGAGGCCGGTGCTGGCGAGCGATGCGATGAATCCGAAGCTCCGCGGTCCCCTGATGTCCCAGCGCGAGAACACGACCGGGATCGACCCCGCGACCTGCAGCGCGGACCCGTCCCGGCGGCCGGACAGCGTGACGATCACCGGGCGCGAGAGGCCGTGCATCGCCAGGCGGCCGGTGACCCGCTCTGTGACGGTTGCGCCAGAGGCGAAGGCGGCGGGCAGCGTCACCGGCGGGGTGAGCGTGACCGTCGCGACCGGGTCCTTGCCCGTGCCGAGGCTCTCAGCGAACTGGGGCTGTGCCTTGCCGCCGACCTTCACGCTGGTGAGGCCGATCCGGAACGCGCCGCTGGTGACCCGGTCACCGGAGATGACGATGGTGCCGGTCACGGCGCTGGTCCGGCCGACCGTGTCGTTGCTCATGCCGAACGCGCTCTCCCGCACCCGGAATCCCGCCACCGAGCCCGCGGCGGCGACCCAGGTGCCGTCGAGTGGCCCGGCCGGCGCGATGGCGGCCGCCGTTGGCAGGGCCAGCGGGGCCGGCGAGGGCTGCAGCTTGATGAAGAGCCCGGCGGCCAGCACGACGAGGACCACGACCGCCGCGACTGAGGCGAGCGCCCAGCGCCACCAGCGATGCCTGCGAACGGCGCGGCCGGCGCGCCCGGCCCGCGCCGGCGCTGGGATCACGCGGAACACCGGATAACGCGCCGCGATGGCCTCGAAGTCTGCCAGCGGGGCGTGCCGGTCGACCGGCACGTGCGGGCGCGCACCCGGAACCCGGTCGAGATAGCGCTTGATGATCGGCGCGCGCTCGCCCACCGGCACCTCGACCAGCCGGCATTCGGTAACGCCGCGGCGCCGCAGCACGGCTCGCCCCTCGGCGGCGCGCACGTTCTGTACCCAGTTGCACCGCTCGCCGAGCATCGGCACCAGGTACCACTCGCCATCCACGTCGGCCATGCCCAGCGGGAACCGGGTGACCCGCCCCGACCGTCGCCCGGCCACCTCGAGGGTCACCCAGCGCTTCGGCTGCAGCCCCAGCGAGAACACGGCCGCCCACAGGCGGGAGTAGCGGCGCGCGGTCGCGTTGGCGCGGCCGCCCGGGTACATGGCCCGGAGGCGTTCGTCGTAGGTAAGCATCGTTCCTCCCGGGTTCTGGCGGGCCGTAGCCTCGGCGGCCGGCCCTGAGCCTTTCCTGCTGTCAGGTTGGCAGACAGCAAACTTGGAACATAGAGTCCTAAGTCCTAAGGTTTCAAGAAAGGCGGGAGAACAAGCGGGCCGACGAAGTTGACAAGAGGCGGCACCACGGAAGGCGGCACCGCGGAAGGCGGCACCACGGAAGGCGGCACCGCGGAAGGCGGGGCGCCGGGAGGCAGCGCGGTCAGCAAGCCCGGTTCGGGCGGCTAGCCCGAACGAGAGGGGTCTTCGCCTGGTGGTTCCGGACCCAGGTCTAGCGACGTCAGTGCATTCCGGATGGCGGCAGCGCGCCCCGCGTCCCAGGTGAACCCTGGATCGGGTTCGAGGAACGCCGTTGCTATCGCGCCCAGGCCCAGCGCGGGAAGCGACCACTCGCCGGCTTCGGGCGCGCCGAACGGCTGGGCGGCGGTGCGATACCCGGCGATGTCGGGCACGGTCAGCGCGGTCATGACCATGCCCTGCATGGTGGCGCTGACCACCTCCGCGAGCGTCTCGAACGTGACGCCGGCCTCCGCCCGCAGCCGGTATCCGAGCAGGCCCGCCATGAGCTGCCAGGTCCGCGCGACCCTGGTCAGCCGGTCCTGCTCGGCGTGGGCGAGCGCGGCCTGAACCTGATTCCTGAGCCCGCCGTCGACGAGGTTCAGCAGCGTGGCGTGCAGGGCCAGGTACGTGCGCCAGCCCGGCGAGGAGTACAAGGTCTCGAAGTCCAGGACCGCCAGCTGCCGGAAAAGCTCGACGATCAGGGCATGGCGCGCCTGCGGGTCCGCCAGCTGGTCCAGACGCCCGGCGACGATGCGCCGTGTCAGGTCCATCTCGTCAGCGAAGATCCACGGGGCCGGGTTCCTGGCGAGTTCCAGGACCAGGTCGCTGAAGAACAGGTCCTTGTGCGGCCAGCGTCGGTAGGCGCTGCTGCGGGAAACGTCGGCCGCCCGGATGACGTCCTCGAAGCTGATGTGCTCCAGGCTCACGGTCAAACCGGTCCGGTTCACCATGGCCAGTGCCGCCTGCAGCACCCGGTGCTCGGTCTCGTCCTCTGGCAGCCGGCGCCCGCGCCGGGCCAGGCCCGTCGGCGCCTGTGACTCAGCCATCGCCCCTCCCGCCCCGGCCGACATGGACGCTTCTGCCCTCTCGTCGTAGCGTACGACCGTTTAGGACTTTGGACTCTGCATCTCAAGTTGTACACCCTCCTGGTCCGCACGGCGCTCGTCGCCGGGCCTCACCAGGGGCCGTGGCCGCGGTTGGCTGCCCGCAGGGCGGTGACGTAGCCCGCGCGCTCGTAGGCCGCCTGGTCCGCGTCGGCCGGGACCGACAGCAGCCCGCGGAACTCGGGGACGGTGGCGAAGTGCTTGCGGGCCATCCATTCGGACAGCCCGCCAAGCAGCACGCCCGCGTGCGCGGCGCCGTGCCGCAGCAGCGCCGAGGCGGTCATCACCACGTCGGCCCCGGCCAGCAGGTACCTGGCAACGTCGGCCGAGTCCTCGACGCCGGTGGTGGCGGCGAGCGAGGCGCGGACCCGCCCGGCCAGCAGCGCGATCCAGGCCCGGGGCAGCCGCCCCTCGGCCGGGCTGGACAGCCCGAACCCGGCGCTCACGGTCAGCGTCTCCGGGTCGATGTCCGGCTGCAGGAACCGGTTGAACAGCACCAGGCCGTCGGCGCCCGCCCGGTCCAGCCGCAGCGCCATCTCGCCGGTCGAGCTGAAGTACGGGCTGAGCTTCACCGCGACCGGCACCTTGACCACCGCCTTGACCGTGGTCAGGATCTCGACGTGCCGCAGCTCAACGTCACGCGCGGGAACCAGGGGATCACCTGCCAAGTGATAAATGTTCAGCTCGATCGCGGCCGCGCCGGCCTGCTCGAGCGCGATCGCGTAGTCGGTCCAGCCGCCGGTGGTGACGCCGTTGAGGCTGGCGATCACCGGGATGTCGACAGCGGCCGCGGCGCGCTCGAGCAGGCTCAGGTAGCGGTGCGGCCCCGGCCCGCCCTCTGCGCCGGACGGGAAGTAGGACAGCGACTCCGCGAAGCTCTCGGTCCCGGCGTCGGCCAGCGCCGCGTTCTGCGCCGCCTCGCGCTGCAGCTGCTCCTCGAACAGCGAGTAGAGCACGACGGCGCCGACGCCGGCGTCGGCCAGCCGCCGCACGCCGTCCTCGGTGTTCGATAGCGGTGACGCGGACGCGACCAGCGGGTTGCGCAGGTCAATGCCCAGGTACCGGGTTGACAGGTTCGTCATTGGTCCTCCCGTTCATCGCCGGAGTGGCCTGAACGCTCAGCCCCGGGGCCGGTCTTGCGCGCGTCCGCCGGGAAGTGCGCGGGGCCGCGGGTGGCCATCTCCTCGTAGGTGTCCCAGCGCTGGTCGACGGCCTGCTGGGCCAGGGCGGCCAGCCGCTCGGCCTCGGCCGGGTCGGTGTTGCCGAGTGCCCGGTACCTCAGTTCCCGCTGGGTGTAGTCCGCCAGCGCGATCCGCGGCCGCGGCGAGTCGAGCATGAAGGGGGAGTGGAGAGGGGCGGGGAGGTGGGTGGGGGGCGGGGGGTTGCGGCCGGCCGTGCGCAGCACCGGGTCGTACCGGATCAGCGGCCAGTACCCGCTGGCCACGGCGCGGTACTGCTGGCCCAGTCCGTCGCGCATCTCGATGCCGTGCGCGATGCAGTGGCTGTACGCGATCACCAGCGAGGGCCCGTCGTACGCCTCGGCCTCGCGCAGCGCGCGGAGCGTCTGCTGCGGGTCCGCGCCCATCGCCACCCGCGCCACGTACACGTTGCCGTAGGCGATGGCCTGCAGCGCCAGGTCCTTCTTCGGCACCCGCTTGCCCGCCGCGGCGAACTTGGCGACCGCGCCAAGCGGCGTGGCCTTGGACGCCTGCCCGCCGGTGTTCGAGTACACCTCGGTGTCCAGCACGAGGACGTTGACGTCGCGGCCGCTTGCCAGCACGTGGTCGAGGCCGCCTGACCCGATGTCGTAGGCCCAGCCGTCGCCGCCGACGATCCACACGCTGCGCCTGACCAGGTGGTCCGCCACGCTGAGCAGGTCGGTGACCGCGGGGCCCACGTCCGCGCCGAGCGCCGGGTCCGACAGGTCGAGGGCGGCCAGGCGCCGCTTCAGCTCCGCCACCCGGGCCCGCTGCGCCGCGTACTCCGACTCGCGGCGCTGCGGCGCCGACAAGATCTCGCCGGCCAGCTCCGCGCCCGCGACGGGCCGCAGCGATTCCAGCCGCGCCCGCGCCAGCGCCAGGTGCTGGTCGGCGGCGAGCCGGAACCCCAGGCCGAACTCGGCGTTGTCCTCGAACAGCGAGTTCGACCAGGCCGGCCCCTGCCCGGCCGCGTTGTGCGTCCACGGGGTCGTCGGCAGGTTGCCGCCGTAGATCGACGAGCACCCGGTCGCGTTGGCCACCATCAGCCGGTCGCCGAACAGCTGGGACAACAGCCGCAGGTACGGGGTCTCGCCGCAGCCCGCGCACGCGAGGGAGAACTCGAACAGCGGCTGCAGGAACTGCGTACCGCGCACGGTGCCGAAGTCCACCCGGGACCTGTCCACCACCGGCAGCGTCTCGAAGAACGCGACGTCCCGCCGTGTCTTCCGCGGCGAAGCAGGTTCGAGGTTGATCGCCTTGTGCACCGGAGAACCGGGCGCGGACACCGGGCACGCCTCGACGCACAGCCCGCAGCCGGTGCAGTCCTCGGCGTACACCTGCAGCGTGAACCGCGCGTCCGGCAGCCCGCGCGCGTCGAGCGGCGCGGAGGCGAACCCGTCGGGCGCCGGCCCGGCGCCGGACGCCGACCCGTCGGGCCCGGCGGGCCCGTCGAGCAGCGCAGCCGGGTAGAACGTGGACCTGATCACGGCGTGCGGGCAGACGAACGAGCAGTTGCCGCACTGGATGCACAGGTCCGGGTCCCACACCGCCACGAGCTCGGAGATGTTGCGCTTTTCGTACTTCGTCGTGCCGCTGGGGAAGGTGCCGTCCACGGGCAGCGCGCTGACCGGCAGCTCGTCGCCGTGCCCGGCCATCATCGCGGCGGTGACCGTGCGCACGAACTCCGGCGCGTCCGCGGGCACTGGGCCGGGAACGTCGGCGACCGCGGTGACCACGGACGGCACAGGCACCTCGTGCAGCGCGGCCAGCGCCGCGTCCACCGCCGCGTTGTTGCGCGCCACCACGTCGGCGCCCCGCCGCCCGTAGGTCTTGGCGATCGACTCCTTGATCGCCGCGATCGCCGCCTCCCGCGGCAGCACGCCGGAAATCGCGAAGAAGCAGGTCTGCAGGACCGTGTTGACCCGCCCGCCCAGCCCTTCGGCCCGCGCCACCCCGCTGGCGTCGACCGCCCACAGGGACAGCTTCTTCGCCACGATCGCCGTCTGCGCGGCCCGCGGCAGCACGTCCCAGACCGCATCGGCCGGGCGCGGGGTGTTCAGCAGCACGACCGCGCCAGGCGCCGCCCGGGAGAGCACCTCGTCCCTGCCGATCAGCTTCTCCTGGTGCACGCCGACGAACCCCGCCGTGCCGGGGCTGATCAGGTACGGCGCGTGGATCGGGGCCGGCCCGAACCGCAGGTGCGACACCGTCTCCGACCCGGACTTCTTGGAGTCGTAGACGAAGTAGCCCTGCGCCTCAAGGCCAGATCCGCCGAGGATCTTGATGCTGTTCTTGTTCGCCCCGACCGTGCCGTCCGAGCCCAGGCCGAAGAACACCGCCCGCACCGTCTGCGGCGGCTCGATGTCCAGCGACGGGTCGTAGGGCAGGCTCAGCCCAGAGACGTCGTCGGTGATCCCGACCGTGAACCGCGGCCGCGGCCGCTCAAGCGACAGCTCGGCGAAGATCCCGGCCACCATCGCCGGGGTGAACTCCTTCGACCCGAGCCCGTACCGCCCGCCGGTCACCACGGGCAGCCAGGCCCGGGCGCCCGACGACACGCCCTCGGCCAGCGCGGCGACCACGTCCAGGTACAGCGGCTCGCCGAGCGAGCCTGGCTCCTTGGTCCGGTCGAGCACCGCGACGCGCTGCACGGTTTGCGGCAGCGCGGCGAGGAACGCCCCGGCCGGGAACGGCCGGTACAGCCGGATCCGCACGACCCCCACGCGCTCGCCGCGCGCGGCCAGGTACGCCGCGGTCTCGGCGGCGGTCTCCGCCCCCGAGCCCATCACCACGACCACCCGCTCGGCCTCGGGGTGGCCGTGGTACTGCGCCAGCCGGTAGTGGCGATCCCGGCCGGCGCGGGCGCCCAGCGCGTCCATCGCCGCCTGGACGGCGCCGGGTACCCGCGCGTAGAAGGGGTTGACGGTCTCCCGTCCCTGGAAATACGTGTCCGGGTTCTGCGCGGTGCCGCGGATGAACGGCCGGTCAGGCGACAGCGCCCGCGCCCGGTGCTCGCGCACGCTGGACTCGGGCACGAGCGCGCGCAGGTCGTCGTCGGACAGCAGGTCAACGGTGTTGAGCTCGTGTGAGGTGCGGAACCCGTCGAAGAAGTGCACGAACGGCACCCGCGTCGCCAGCGAGGCGGCCTGCGCGACGACCGCCAGGTCGTGCGCCTCCTGCGGGGAGGCCGACGCGAGCAGCGCGAACCCGGTGGAGCGGACCGCCATCACGTCGGAGTGGTCACCGAAGATCGACAGCCCCTGCGCGGCCAGCGACCGGGCCGCCACGTGGAACACCGCCGGGGTCAGCTCCCCGGCGATCTTGTACATGTTCGGGATCATCAGCAGCAGGCCCTGCGAGGCGGTGAACGTCGTGGTCAGCGCCCCGGTCTGCAGCGAGCCGTGCGCCGCGCCGGCGGCGCCGCCCTCGCTTTGCATCTCGACGACCGTGGGCACGCTCCCCCACACGTTGCGCCGGCCCGCGGCCGACCACTCGTCGGCCATCTCGGCCATGACCGACGACGGCGTGATCGGGTAGATGCAGCAGATCTCGTTGAGCCGGTAGGCCGCCGAGACCGCCGCCTCGTTGCCGTCGATCGTCACCCGGGTCATCGCTGCTCCTCCGCAACCATGGAGATCGCCGCCACCGGGCACTGTTCCGCGCACACGCCGCACCCGGTGCAGCGGTCGTAGTCGAAGCGGTACCGGTGCCCGGGGCCGAGCTTGATCACCGCGTCCTCCGGGCAGGAGCCGAGGCAGCCATCGCACTCAAAGCAGTTCCCGCACGACAGGCAGCGGCCGGCCTCGAAGACCGCCGCCTCCGCCGTGAGCCCGCTCATCACCTCGCCGAAATCGGCTACACGAGAAGCCACGGATCGTTCGGACTCATGCCTGGTTGGATCGTCCGCGAAATACCACGGGTGCAAGAGCGGGTAGTCCGCGACGGGATGCCTGCCCGGCCTGGCCTCGACGGCGCCGCGCAGGTACGCGTCGATGTAGCGGGCGGCCTTCTTGCCGTGCCCGGTGCCGACCGTGACCGTCCGCTCCGCGGGCACCATGTCCCCGCCGGCGAAGACGCCCGGGCAGCCGGTCATCATCTGCGGCGACACCTCGACGGTGCCGTCCGCGCGGAACCGCACGCCGGGCACCGCGGCCAGGAAGCCGGTGTCGGCGTCCTGGCCGAGCGCCAGGATCAGCGTGTCCGCCCGCAGGGTCTCGCACCGGCCGGTCGGCCGCGGGTACCCGGTCTCGTCGAGCTCCATGACCTCGACGGTCATCTCCGGGCCCTCGAAGTCGGTGATCGTGCGGAGCCAGTTGATGCGGACGCCCTCCTGCTCGGCGGCCGCGGCCTCCTCCTCGTGCGCCGGCATCCGCGCCCGCGTCCTGCGGTAGACGATCAGCGCCTCGTCCGCGCCGAGCCTGCGGGCCGTGCGGGCCGCGTCCATCGCGGTGTTGCCGCCGCCGTAGACGGCGACCCGCCGGCCGAGGACCGGCTGGCCGCCCGCGGCGACCTCGCGCAGGAACGGAACCGCGTCGATGATCCGGCTGGCGTCGCGCGCCGGGATCTCCGCGTGCTTGGACAGGTGGGCGCCGACCGCGACGAACACCGCGTCGAACCCGCTTCTTTCCGCGTCGAGGTCGGTGACCCGGTGGTTCACCGTGAGCCGCACGCCGAGCGACTCGATCCGCGCGATGTCCGCGGCGAGCACGTCACGGGGCAGCCGGTAGGCGGGAATGCCGTAGCGCATCATCCCGCCCGGCTCCGCGCCGGCGTCGCGCACCTCGACCTGGTGCCCGCGGCGGGCGAGATGAAAGGCGGCCGACAGCCCGCTGGGGCCCGCGCCAATCACCAGGACCCGCTTCCCGCTTGGCTCTCCTGTTCTCCCGAACGACCAGTGGCTTCGCGTGGCAAGGTCACCGAGGAACCGCTCGACGGCGTGGATCGAGACGGCGGAGTCAAGCTGCAGCCGGTTGCACACGTCCTCGCACGGGTGATAGCAGACCCGGCCGTGTATCGCGGGCAGCGGGTTGTCGCCGGTGAGGATCCGCCACGCCTGCTCGTAGTCCTTGTCCCGCACCGCCGCGAGCCACGCCTGGATGTTCTCCCCGGCGGGGCACGCGTTGTTGCACGGCGGGAGCAGGTCGACGTAGACCGGCCTGCGCGTGCGCACCGGCCCGGCGGCGGGCGCGCCGTGCAGCAGGTCAGGCAGCGGGGTCAGGTCTCGTGCGGCGCTCATGTCTCAACCGTGCCGCCTGGACCCCTCCCCCGGGTAGGGAAGAAGGTCCCGGCAACCTGGGCCTTCCCCCGGGCGGGGCAGTCCAAGCCAGATGCCGGGCAGCCGGGTTACTGCTTGCGGCCGACCCCGCCGTAGTTGGCCAGCTCCCGGCCGGTGCCCCCGTCCCCGGTTCCCGGCCGCCAGCGGTGCAGTTGCACCACACCGGGCGCCACCAGGTCCAGGCCGTCGAAGAAGCGGCTGACCTGCGCGTGGCTGCGCGCCGTGACCGGGGCGGCCCCCTGCTGGTTGTAGCCCCGCATGGACTGGTTGATCTCGTCGGTGACGTCGCTCGCCGGGTGCGCGATCGCCAGGTAGCTGCCCGCGGGCACGGCGGCAAGCAGCCGCGTCACGATCGCGGCCGGGTCGTCCTCATCGGGTATGCAGTGCAGGACCCCGAGCAGCATGAGCGCGACCGGCCTGCTGAAATCGAGGACGCCGGCCGCCTGCTCCAGGATCGCGCCGGTGTCCCGCAGGTCGGCGTCAATGTAGGCGGTCGCGCCCTCGGGGGTGCTGGCCAGCAGGGTCTTGGCGTGCAGGAGCACGATCGGGTCGTTGTCCACGTAGACGACCCGCGCCTGCGGCGCCGCCCGCTGGGCGACCTCGTGCGTGTTGTTCCCCGACGGCAGGCCGGTCCCGATGTCAAGGAACTGCCTGATGCCCGCCTCGGTGACCAGGTAGTGCACCGCCCGGCCGAGAAACGCCCGCTGCGCGCGGACGCTGACGAGCACGTCGGGGAACGTCGCGATGACCTGCTCGGCGGCTGCCCGGTCGGCCGCGAAGTTGTCCTTGCCGCCCAGCCAGTAGTCGTAGACCCGGGCGATGTGCGGCACGCTCGTGTCGAGCGAGAC
>JASHPP010000830.1 GCA_030038035.1 Trebonia sp. | reverse complement strand
TTCGTCGCCGCGGCGGGCTGCTGAGCCGGGCGGCTACCGGCGGTCCACCGCGCTGGACCGGTTGGCGATGATCGCGGCGAACGGCGGGATCACCAGCGCCACCGCCGACATCACGACCGCCGCGATCGTCGAGTAGCGGTCGACCACGGCCCACGCGAGGACGAACAAGCCCAGGCAGATCGCCATCAGCGCGAAGTAAACCCGCTTGGTGCCGCGCGAGGGCGGCGGACCCGGCTCGTCGCGCGGGTCCTTCCCGCCGTCCCCCGTCATCGGCACCAGGGGTCAGAGGGTCAGCGACTCCCCGGCCGGGACGGCGGTGAGCGGTATCCCGGTCAGCCCCTTCTCGCCAAGCAACATGCTCGCGATGTTCAGGCCGATCTCGCTGAGCAGCATCTCGTGGATCTGGACCACGTGGTCCGGGCGCACCAGGCGGACGTAGTCGGCGGCCTCCCCGATCTTCAGCCACGGACCGCTGGTCGGCAGCAGCAGCGTGCCGACGCTAGCGTCGGGGACGAAGTAGGCGTCCCCCGGGTGGTACACGGTCCCGTCGATGAGGTACCCGACGTTCGCGACCAGCGGGATGTCGGCGTGGATGAGCGCGTGCGTGGTGCCGTGCACCGTGACGGTGAACCCGGCCACCGCGAGCTCGTCGTCGGCCGCGACCGCGGTGAACTGGCCGGCGTGCGCGGCGAACATGTCGCCGAGCGCAGCGGGCGCGTACACCCGCAGGTCCGGCCGCTCCGCCAGCGCCGCGTTGATCGCCGCCGCGTTGACATGGTCGAAGTGCTCGTGGGTGAGCAGGATCGCATCGGCGCCGGAGATGATCCGCGCGGCGTTCGGGGAGAACGAGCCTGGGTCGATGACGAACGAGGCGCCTTCCTTCTCGAAGGCGACACAGGCGTGCTCGTGCTTGGTCAGCTTCACCGGCGACGGCTCCCTCATGACGTCAGAGACCTTCACGCCCGACAGTACAGGCCGGGGTTCGCCCGCCACGGTGCGGGGGAGGGTTGCCCGCGGGAGACGCCACGGACCGTTCAGAATAGTGATTTGTGACTGTTGGCGAAGAAAGAGCCACTTCGTTTGGGAGTGTGGCGGCGAGTTACGACAGGGTGCGGCCGGAACCGCCCGCCGGGGCGCTCGACTGGCTGGTGCCGGCGGGCTGCGGGGTCGCGGTGGACCTTGCCGCCGGGACCGGACTGTTCACCCGGGCCCTGCTGGGCCGGGCCGCGCAGGTGGTCGCGGTCGAGCCGGACGAGCGGATGCGGGCGGTGCTCGCGCGGCGGTCGCCGCAGGTGCGCGTCCTCGCAGGCTGGGGCGAGGAGATGCCGCTGCCGGACGAGTGCGCGGACGCGGTGTTCGTGTCCACCGCCTGGCACTGGCTGGATCCGGCGCGGGCGGTTCCTGAGATAGCCCGCGTGCTGCGGTCAGCCGGCCGGCTCGGGGTGATCTGGACCAGCCGCGACCGGAGCGCCGACTGGGTGGCCGAACTGGACTTGCTCAGGCTCCCTGGCGTCACCCGGCCGGCCAGCGACCCGCAGCACCCGCGCACGCTGGATCAGGTGCGGGCCAGGCTGGACCGCGAGCACTCGGTCACCCTGCCGGACGGGGCGCAGTTCGACCACGTGGCGACCGCGTCGTTCCGCTTCACCCGCACGATCACGGTCGATGCGGTGGTGGAGTGGCTCGGGACGAACAGCAGGTTCATCGCCGCCTCCGCGCCGGACCGCGCGGCGGGGCTCGCCCGCTGCCGGGCGGCGCTGCTTGAGCGAACCGGTGGCGGCGATGTCGTCCAGGTGCCGATGCGGTCGTGGTGCTGGCGAGCGGACCGGCGTAGCCGGGCGTGACCGAAAGGTTAGGTTTAGGTAATGCCTAAACGATTCCGCCGCCCGGCAGCGCGGTCGGCGCTGGCCCTAACATTTGCATGTGGCAACGGACTACGGCGGCCAGGCAACGTATGGCGCTCAGACGTGGCGTGGCGGCCAGCCGAGGCCAGGATCGCGACGGCCGGGGCGCCCGGGATCGCGGCGGCGCGGCGGCGCTCGCGCGGGCCGCGCCGTGGCGGCCGTCGCGCTCGTCGTGGGTGTCGGCGGGCTCGGCGCCTCGCTCGTGGGAGTAGCCACGCAACTGCTGCCCAGGCAGTTCACGGCACGTCAGCAGCAGCAGATCATCGACTGGGAGGTCGGCAAGCGCTGGCGGGTGTTTCCCGCGGGGAAGATCTTCCCCGCGTCGGTCCGGTACCCGCTGTCGGCGGCGGTCTTCGGCGACGGCGTCGGGCTGACGCTGACCGCCAGCCGGATCGGCATCGCCAGGCAGGCCACCTGCCCCGCGGCCACCGATGCCGTCATCGCCGCGGTGCTCGCGCGCGACGGCTGCCAGGCCATGCTCCGGGCGACCTACGCCGACGCCACGGACAGCTACGTGGTCACCGTGGGTGTCGCGGTGTTCGGGACGACCGCCGAGGCGAGCGCCGCCCAGCGGGAGCTCGCCGCCACCGCGCGGGCCAGCGCCCGCCATCCGGACCTGGCGCCCCCCGGCGTGCTGCCTGTCCGGTTCGCGGGCACGCCCGCGGCCTGGTTCACCAGCAGCCGGCGGCAGCTTTCCGCGAGCACGAACGCGGGCACCTACGTGGTCTTCTACACGGTCGGGTACGCCGACCAGCGCCCCTTGGAGCCGGTCGCGGCCGACAGCTACGTGGACTCGGAGCTGACCAGCCTGGGCGTGGGGGTCGCGCGGGCCGTCGTGTCCGTGCTCGCCGCGCCGCTGCCGCGACCGCACTGCCCGGGGACGCCGGGATGCTAGCCGGGACACTAGCCGGGACGCCGGCCGGTACGCTGGCCGCGCGCGGGTGCAAGGCCGTGCTCGCCGTGGGCCTGGCGGCCGCCGTCACGCTCATGCCGGCTGCCGCGCAGGCGGCGCCCTCCGACGACGTTCCCGGCATCCAGCAGTGGGTGCTGGACATGCTCGACGTGCCCGCCGCGTGGAACGTGACCCAGGGCAAGGGAGTCATCGTCGCCGTGATCGACAGCGGCGTGGACCCGTACGTCACCGACCTCGCCGGGAACGTCATCACCGGTCCGGACCTGACCGGACTGAGCACCCCGGAGGGCAACTCCAACTGGGGCCAGCACGGAACCTGGATGGCGTCGATCATCGCCGGGGACGGCGACGACGGGATCATCGGGGTCGCGCCCGAGGCGAAGATTTTTTCCGTCCGCGTGATACCCGACAAGAACGACCCCGGCTACCCCACGTACGAGAGCGAGCCCGAATCGCGCATCCAGCAGTCGCTGGCCACCGGCATCATGGACGCCGTAAAGCGCGGCGCGCAGGTGATCAGCATGTCGATCGGGGATTTCCCGTCGAGCGCCGTGGTGCGCGCCGCGCTGCAGTACGCCTTCCTGCACGGCGCGGTGCTCGTGGCCTCCGCGGGAAACTCGGGCGAGGACGACGAGCGCAGTGACCCCGGCTACGCCCCGGTGTCGTTCCCGGCGAACTACCCGGGGGTGCTCGGCGTGGCGGCGGTCAACAGCTCAGGCGCCGCCGCCGGCTTCTCGAGCAACAACCTGTCGGTCCAGGTCGCCGCGCCCGGGGTGAATGTTCCCGCCCAGGGGCGGGACGACCTGTACTGGATGGTCGACGGGACCAGCCCGGCGTGCGCGCTGGTAGCGGGAGTGGCCGCGCTGATCAAGTCGGAATACCCGGGCCTGCCCCCGGCCCTCGTGGACGAGGCGCTGACCACCACGGCGGGCAACGTGGCGCGGGGGGGCTACAACCCGCGCACGGGCTTCGGCACGGTGAACGCCGCGGCGGCGCTGACCGCCGCTGGCCGGCTGGCTAAGGCGCACGCCGCGGGCTCGCAGGTCGCCCGGTCGGCGAGCTT
>JASHPP010000142.1 GCA_030038035.1 Trebonia sp. | reverse complement strand
ACCTCGTCGCCGGGCCCGGCGAGCGCGAGGATGGTGAAGAACATGATCGGCTTGGCGCCCGGGGTCACGACGACGCGGTCCGGGCTGACCCGCATGCGCCCGGTCCGCTCGAGGAACGCGGCCACGGCCTCGCGCAGCGCCGGGATGCCGGGCGCGGGCACGTAGTGCGTATGGCCCGCGCGCAGCGCCTCGACCGCCGCCTCGCTGATGTGGCCGGCCGTCGGGAAGTCCGGCTCGCCGATCTCCAGGTGGATGATCGTCCTGCCCGCCGCCTCCAGGGCCTTGGCGCGGGCAAGGACCTCGAACGCGGACTCGGTGCCAAGCCGTCCCATCCGCTCGGCGAGCCGGAAAGCCGTCATGAAAGCGATGATAAGTTCCCGTGCGAGACTGGCTGCCATGGACGCGGGCTCGCCGCCGCAGGTGCCGCGACCGGACGGCGCGGCGCTCGAGCGCGCCTACCGGGCGGAGGCGACCCGGATCAGGGCCGCGCTCGCGGCCCGCACCGGCGATGTCGGCCTCGCCGAGGACGCGGTGCAGGACGCGTTCGTCGAGGCGATCGAGCACTGGCCGCGCGACGGAGTTCCGGCCAACCCGGGCGGCTGGCTGGCCACCACGGCGCGCCGTAAGGCGCTTGACCGGCTGCGCAGGGACAGGACAGGCGCGGAAAAGCTCGCGCTGCTCGCCGCCGGCGATGCCGCGGGCGACGGGGGAGCCGATGACGGCGCGGCGGACCGGCGGGCGGACGACGAACTGCTGAGCCTGGCGTTCGCCTGCTGTCACCCGGCGCTGTCCGCGGACGCTGCGGTCGCGCTCACCCTGCGCGCGGTCTGCGGCCTGACCGCCGACCAGATCGCATCGGCGTTCCTGGTCAGTGAGCCCGCGATGGCACAGCGCCTGCTTCGGGCACGCAAGGCGCTGCGGCAGGCCGGGGCGGAGGTCCGCGTCCCCGACCCTGACGAGCTTGGCGCGCGCCTGGCCGGCGTGCTGTCGGTCGTGTACCTCGTCTTCAACGAGGGCTACCTGGCCAGTTCTGGCCGCGAGCCCGCCCGTCGTGACCTGGCGGCGCAGGCGGTCGCGCTGACCAGGACACTGCACCGGCTTATGCCGCGCGAGCCGGAGGTGCTGGGGCTGCTCGCGCTGCTCCTGCTGCATGAGTCGCGCGCCGCCGCCCGGTTCGACGGGTGGGGCCGGCTGATCCGGCTGGCCGAACAGGACCGCCGCCTCTGGGACAGGGAGCTGGCCGCGGAGGCCATCGGGCTGCTGGACCGGGCGATCGCGCTGCGCCGGCCCGGCCCCTACCAGGTGCAGGCCGCGATCGCCGCGCTGCACGCCCAGGCACCCTGCTACGACCAGACCGACTGGCGCCAGATCCGGCTGCTCTACGACCGGCTGCAGGCGCTCGCGCCGTCCCCGGTGGTGCTGCTCAACCGGGCCGTCGCCACCCGCTACACGGCGGGGCCCGAGGCGGCACTGGCGGAGATCGAGCCGCTCGCCCCTGAGCTCGACGGCTACCACCTGTTCCACGCGCTGCGCGCGGGCCTGCTCACCGTGCTCGGCCGTGACGCGCAGGCCAGGTGCGCCAGCGAGCGAGCGCTCGCGCTCGCCGTCAACCCGGCCGAGCGCGAGCTGCTCACCCGCGGCCTGTCGCTGTGACGTGCCCCGGTGCGCGTCAGCCCATCTCGATGACCGGGCGGAGCTCGATCGTGATCCAGCCCCTGTCGACGCCCGGCCAGGTCTTCGCGATCTCGACCGCCTCACCGATCGAGTCGGCCTCGAGCAGCGAATAGCCGCCGAGCACCTCTTTGGTCTCGATGAACGGTCCGTCGGTGACGCCGCCGGCCCGCACCGTCTTCGCGGTTTCCGGCCGCTGCAGCTGGTGCCCGCCGTCCAGCTTTCCTGTCGCGCCCCACTTCTCGTACCAGGCGGAGACCTCGGCGTACCACGGGTTGTAGTCGGGGCTCTGCGGAGTCGGCCCGTCCGGGGTGTTCATGATCAGCAACACGTACTTCACGCGTGCCTCCTTGTCGTCGCGGCGCCCTGTTCCGGGCAGCCTCTCACGCCTTTCCACGAACGGGCCACACGCGGATCCGACAACAGCTGGCGAGCGGCCCGCGCGGCCGTGACCGCGCCGCGCCCTCCGGCGACCTGACGGCGCGCGCCCCCGCCCGTCCGCCCGCGCCATTTCCTCAGACGCCACATACACACCTCCCGTCCACTTCGCACACTCCACGCATGGACAAATCGCCCATAATGCCCTCACAAAAGGTCACAGAGTGTGCGAAGTGGCCCGCCAGGGGCTACAGCGAAAGGCGCTGCCCGGGTGCGGGGCAGCCCGGGCTAATCGCGGGGGCTGAGCACACAGAACTCGTTGCCTTCGGGGTCGGCGAGGACCACCCATGTCACGTCGCCCTGACCGATGTCGATCCGCCGCGCGCCGAGCGATTCCAGGCGGCGGACCTCGGCCTCCTGGTCATCGTCGTTGGCCGGGGCCAGGTCGATGTGCAGCCGGTTCTTCAGCGTCTTGGTCTCAGGGACTTGCACGAACACCAGGCCGGGCCCGCGTTCCTCGCGCGGGACCTGGCGGCTCGTGTCGAGCGCATGCGGCGGGGCGACGACCACTTCGTCGTCCGCCTCGTAGGCGATCGGCCAGCCGAGGACCTCGGCCCACCAGCGGCTTTGTGCGGTCATGTCATGACAGTCCACGACGACCGTGTACCAGCGCAGGCTCATGTCCGAAAACATACTCGATGCGGTACGGCGTGTCAGGCGCCGGCGGTCAGCGGTTGCCGGCGCGCCAGACCAGGCGAAGGCCTGACCAGTCGTCGTCGGTCGCCGCCATCGCGCGCCGGCTCAGGGGACGGGGGTGTCGTGGTG
>JASHPP010000829.1 GCA_030038035.1 Trebonia sp. | reverse complement strand
TCAAGCCGGGCGACGAGGTGTTCGGCATGCTGCCCTACCCGCACGGCGTGGGCTCGCACGCCGAATACGTCACCGGTCCCGCCCGCGCGTTCGCCCTCAAGCCCGCCAGCCTCGACCACGTGCAGGCCGGGGCGCTGCCGCTCGCCGGCCTCACCGCGTGGCAGGCGCTGGCCGACACCGCGCACGTGTCGGCCGGGCAGCGGGTGCTGATCCACGCGGCGGCCGGGGGAGTCGGCCATCTGGCGGTGCAGATCGCCAAGGCGCGGGGCGCGTACGTGATCGGCACCGCGAGCGCCGGCCACCATGAGCTGGTCCGCGGCCTGGGCGCCGACGAGATGATCGACTACCACGTGACGGACTTCGCCACCGCTGTTGGCGACATCGACGTGGTGCTCGACCCGATCTCTGGGGACTACTCGGCCCGGTCGCTGCGCACGCTGCGCCCGGGCGGCGTGCTGGTCAGCCTGCTGCCGTTCGCCCCCGACATCCCGGCGGAGGCGGCGCGCCTCGGCGTCCGCGCCCAGGGCATGCTGGTCGAGTACGACCACGGCGGGATGACCGCGATCGCGGACCTGGTGACCGCCGGCCAGCTCCGCCCGGTCATTGCCGCGGCGTTCCCGATGGCCGACGCGGCCAAGGCACACGAGCTCGGCGACACCGGGCACGTGGCAGGAAAGCTTGTCCTGACGATGGCCTGAGCGATGCCGGCCCAGACCGACGTGGTGACCGGCGCGTTCGGCTACTCGGGCGCTGCCATCGCCCGCGAGCTGCTCGCGGCCGGGCACCGGGTGCGCACGCTGACCGGGCATCCGGGCCGCGCCCCGGCCGGGACCGGGATCGACGTGCGCCCGCTGGATTTCGCCGACCCCGGCGGCCTGGCCCGCGACCTGGCCGGCGCGCACACCCTCTACTGCACCTACTGGGTGCGGTTCGCCCATGGCGCGGTCACGCACGAGACGGCCGTGGCGAACAGCAGGGTGCTGTTCGCCACGGCGGCCGGCGCGGGCATCCAGCGGATCGTGCACGTGTCGATCACGCACGCCGACCCCGCCTCCCCGTACCCCTACTTCCGCGGCAAGGGCGAGGTCGAGGGGTACCTTCGGGCGACGGGCATCCCGCATGCGATCGCGCGGCCCGCGATCTTGTTCGGCGGGGACGGCGTCCTGCTCAACAACATCGCGTGGCTGCTGCGCCGCCTGCCGGTGTTCGCGACCGGCGGCCGCGGCGACTACCGGATCCGCCCGATCCACGTCGACGACCTGGCCCGGCTGTGCGTGGACCTCGGCGGCCGGGACCTCGCCGGCGGCGTCACGGTCGACGCGGTGGGCCCGCAGTCCGTGACGTTCCGGGAGCTGGTCATGGCCATCAGGGCCGCCACCGGCAGCCGCGCGCTCGTCGTGCCCGCGCCCGGCTGGCTGATCCCCCCGCTGTCCACGGCGCTTGGCGCCGTGCTGCGCGACGTCCTGCTCACCGGCGAGGAATACCGGGCGATGGCGGCGGGCCTGGCCGATTCCAGCGCGCCGCCGGCCGGGCAGACCGTGCTCACCGACTGGATCGCGGCGCACGGCGCGGAGCTTGGCCGCACGTACGCCAGCGAGCTCGACCGGCACTTCCGCTAGGGCAGGTCAATCCCGGTGCCTGAATCGGGGCGATCCTGCCCGGCGGGACCGGCCCGGCGGGCCCGCCGCCGCAGCGCCGGCAGGCGCAGCGCCGGCGGGCGCAGGAACCGCTCCCTGTGCTCGTCCTCGGCGATGTCGCGGCGGGTGGCGTGCAGAAGCTGGTCCAGGGTGATCACACCCACGACCCGGCCGTCGTGGGCCCGGTCGACGACGGCGGCGCGGGTGACGTCGTGCCTGGCGAACGCGTTGGCCACCTCGCGCAGCGTGCTGTCGGCGTGGACGATGAGCCCGGCGGCTCCGGCCGCCGCCGCGGGCGTCATCACCTCCCGGGTGAAGCACAGCTCGAGCGGGTCGGCCGAATACTCGCGGGTCAGGTGCAGGCCGCGGCGGGCGATCTTCTCGGTCAGCACCGAGCGCTTCAGCACCAGCGCCGACAGCGCGTACGCGCTGACCGACGCGACGAGCAGGGCCAGCAGCGTGTTCCAGGCATGGGTGAGCTCCATCGTGAACACGACGCCGGTCAGCGGCGAGCGCAGCACCCCGCCGACAACAGCGGCCAGGCCGGCCATCGCCCAGAAACCGGCGAACACATCTGGCAGCACGTGTCCCTCGAGCGCGCCGAGCGCGCCCCCGATCATGAACACAGGCGCGAGCACGCCGCCCGAGGTTCCCGAGCCGAGCGACAGCGACCAGATCAGCGTCTTGACGACGAGGATGCCGACGATCAGCGACAGCCCGGCGCGCCCGGCCAGCAGCTGGTCGATCACGTCGTAGCCGACGCCGAGCGCCCGCGGCTCGACGAGCCCGCCGAGCCCGATGATGAGCCCGCCGATCGCGGGCCACCACATCCAGTGCACAGGCAGCCGCCCGAAGGCGTCCTCGGACCGGTAGACGAGCGCCGTGGCGCCGACCGCGAGCAGCCCCCCGGTCAGGCCAGGCACGAGCGTGAGCGCTATCGCGCCCGCCCCCGGCTGCGCGGCCGCGGTCACGGGGAAGATGGCGTGATCGCCCAGCAGCGGCCAGCGGCAGATCGTGGCGACCGTCACCGACGCGGCCACGGGGATCAGGCTGCGCGGCCGCCATTCGAACAGCAGCAGTTCGACCGCCAGCAGCACCGAGGCCAGCGGTGCGTTGAACGTGGCCGCCATCCCGCCCACCGCGCCTGCCACGAGCAGCGTCTTTCGTTCGTCCGCGGACAGGTGCAGGAACTGCGCCACGATCGAGCCGACCGCGCCGCCGGTCATGATGATCGGCCCCTCGGCGCCGAACGGCCCGCCGGTCCCGATCGAGATCGCCGCGGAGACCGGCTTGAGCACCGCCACCCGGGGCGAGACCCGGCTGCCGCCGGTGAGGATCGCCTCGATCGCCTCAGGCATGCCGTGGCCGCGGATCTTCTCGCTGCCGAAACGTGCCATCAGCCCCACCACGAGCCCGCCCGCGACCGGCGCGAGCAGGATCAGCCATGCGGGATGACGCCCCGCGCCAGGCGCGGTCAGCGCCACCGACAGCCGCTGGTAGAACACCGCGTTGGTGATGAGGCCGATCAGCCGCAGCAGGCAGTACGCGGCGACGGCGCTCACGCCCCCGAGCGGCAGCGCGATCGCGGTGATCAGCAGCGTCCGCGGGCGGAGCGTGAAGTCGCCGAGATGCTCCGCGCGCCTGGGCCGCCCCCCCGGCCGGACAGGACCGTCCTTGACCGGGCCGCGCTGACCGGGACCGTCCTTGACCCGTCGTGGCTGACCCGGATCGCGTCCCGGCTGCTCGCGTCCCGGCTGCTCGCGGCCCGGCTGCTCCGGGCCGGGCTGAACAGCCGGCGGCGCGGTCACAGCGGCAGCGGACCTGTGACGCCGAGCGCCGCCGCGTCGCCCGCCAGCTCCGCGAAACGGCGGGCGAGCCGGGCGGCGGCCTGGCGTTCGGCGGGGTCCATCCGGTTCAGCACGGCCGCGAGCAGGACGTGGCGCCGCTCGACCACCCGCGCGACCAGGTCCACGCCAGCCTCGGTCACCTCGACGGTCACGATCGACCTGCTCCGCGGATCGGTACCGCGGGCCAGCAGTCCGGCCGCCTCCATCCGGTCGGCGAGCCGCGTCACCGACGACGCGGTCATGCCGAGTTCGGCCGCCAACCGCGACGACGGCACCCGGCCGAGGCCGGAGAGCACGAGCAGCAGCCGGAATTGCGGCAGGCTCACCTCGCCGTCAAGCACCCGCAGGCTGTGCAGTGTCAGCCCGACGAGCGCCCGCGTCATCAGCTCGAGCGCCGCCACGGTCGCGGGCTCGCCCGGGATCGCAATATCGTTCACATATAAAAGTATTGCATATATCAAGGCTTAGCGTGAGCAAGTCCTATCGCTACCGTGCGAGGAGCAGCACGCCCGTGACCAGGAGTGCGGTGACCTTGATGAGTTCGAGCCCGACGTACGCGTAATGCCCGGGCGAGCGCGGGAGGTCCTCGCCGGCGAGGACGCGATCCGATCGGCGGGTCAGCCATGGCCGCACGACTGCGACCTGAACCAGCAGGGTCGTGATCGCCACCGCGCCGGCTGCGATCACGCGCGGCGGCGGGGGCTGCGTGACCGCGGCGACCACCAGCACCGCCCCGAGGATGGCCTCGGCCGTGTTGAGTGCGCGGAAGACGAGACGGCCGATGCCTAGCCCGATCCGCACGGTGACCCCGGGCGCGCGGAACTTCAGGGGCGTTTCCAGGAAGGAGATGGCGGTGACCATGCCGAGCCAGGTGAACACCGCGCCCGTGGCGGCGGCGGTCACGGGGCTGTCCTGCCCGTCACATCCGTGCTCACGCGAAGCGCCGTTACTGCGGTACCGGTCCGTCCTGCGCGGACTGGCAGCCAGCGCGGTGCCCCTCGCGGATGACGGCGCCGCATTCGAGGCAGACCAGATGAGCCCAGCAGACCGGGTCGCCGCCCTCCTCGGGCGCTGGCTCCGGGGAGAGTGCGTTCCGCGCGGGATGCTCGCTGCCCAGCGTGGCTTCCTCCGCCAGCGGCGGTGTGCTGTCTTCCGCCAGCGGCGGTTCCCTGTCTTCCGCCAGCGGCGGTGTCCTGTCCGTCACCTGCTCCTCCCGCACGTGCTCCCGCTTCCGTTTCCGGCACCCGCTCCCGCTCCTCCCGCACCCACTCCCGCTCCTCCCGCACCCACTCCGGCTCCTCCCGCACCCGCTCCCGTCACTCCCGCACCCGCTCCCACGTCAGTTTTATACAAATGATTTGATTAATAATATAGCTACTGTAGGCCCTGCTTGCGGTGCGCCCGCCGCCGGCGGGCCGCCGATACTGATGTCCTGGCGGGAACGCGGAGGAGGCGTTGCGTTGTACGTCGTTCAGGTCCGCCGCGTCTACGACGCCCCGTCCCCAGCAGACGGCGCTCGCGTGCTCGTGGACCGGGTATGGCCGCGGGGACTGCGCAAGGAGGCGGCGCGCCTGGATGAGTGGGCGAAGGACGTCGCGCCGTCCGCGCAGCTGCGGACCTGGTACCGGCACGATCCGGCGAAGTTCGGCGAGTTCCGCCGTCGTTATCGCGCCGAACTGGAGATGCCCGGCCCGCGGGCGGCCGTCGACCGGCTCCGCGCGCTGGCAGCGGACGGGCCGGTGACGCTGCTGACCGCGACCAGGGAGCCCGGCATCAGCCAGGCCGCCGTGCTCGCGGAGTTGCTTGCCGAGCAGAACTCCCGGCCTCCTGCGCAGGCGTAGCGAGCCAGCGGCGGAGCACCGTCGCCGCGACGGCAACGGACGCTGATCGCCTTCAGCGGACCGTCAGGCAGGCGGTACCGCCCACGTGGGCGCGGCTGCGCCCGAGCGACCGCTCCCCCGTCGGCGTGCGGATGCGCTCTGCATCCATGCGCTTGGTTTATAACAGAGAGAATGGTAGAAACGGTGTGCCTGGAAGGCGGGTGGCCGATCACACTCGGCCCTGGCTTGGTATCCGTGGTCATAACCGCAACTGGCGTCCACTTGGCACACTTCTTGCATGGACAAATCGGGCATAGCGCCCCGGAAATGGTCACAGAGTGTGCAAAGTCACACCTGTGGGACTTGTGGGACGGCAGGGAGAAGGCCCGCCCAGAACCTGAGTGTGAGCCGATCCCTCACGGGTATCACGGGTGTGCACAGAGGGGGACTGTGATGCGCCAAGAATCATTCGTGACGATTGTGGTCTGCGGGAAGATGACGCGACGCGTGGCGCTGGCTGGCGGGACCGCCGTCGCCGCGACGGTGCTCGGGCTGTCCGGGCCGGCCTCGGCCTCGACCCACACCGGGGCACGGCCGTTTCCCGCGGCGCCGCTGACCGAGGTGTTCGGCTACGTCGGGGCGGTGGCCCAGTACACGACCGTTCCCGCGGGGGCCAGCGGCGCCATCGTGCGCGTGATCGGCGCGGCGGGCGGGAAGACCGCCACGGGCCCCGGGAAGCCATTCGCCACGACGGGCGGGGACGGCGCCCAGGTGTCCGGGACGATCGCGGTGCAGCCAGGCCAGGTCCTCGTCATCCAGGTGGGCGGCTACGGCGGCAACGCCGACTCCAACCTCAACCCCGGCCCTGGCGGCTGGGGACCGACAGGGAACGGCGGCCGAGGCGGTGGCGCGCACGGGTACGTCACCGTCGACGGAGCGGGCGGCGGCGGTGCGACCAGCCTCGGGATCGCCGGCTGCGTCGGCTGCACGGCCACCACGGTGGTCATCGCCGGCGGTGGCGGCGGGGCGGGCGGGCGCGGCTTCACGTCCGACATCAACCACGGCGGGCCCGGGGGGAGCAGCGGGGCCACCGTTGACGCCGGCCACAACGGCGGCGGCGGCGGCGCGGGCAGCGGCGGTGGCGGCGGCGGTACCGGCGGCGGTGGCGGCGGTGGCGGCGGCGCCGGCTCGTCGAACTACACCGCCTCGCTTTCCGGACCCTCGGTGGTCCGGGGCACGACCAGCACCGGCAACGGCCTGGTCGACATCACCTGGATCAGCGCGGCGGGGTAACCCGGCGGGCCTAGCCGGCCAGACCCGGGTCCGCGTCGGCTGCCTGCTGCCGGAACGCGGCGGCGATGGCCTTGTGCCGCTGCTCGACCATCGGGTACCAATCCGGGTGGGTGAGCGCGTACAGGTCGCCGCGCCTGATCGCGCGGACGACCACGGCCCCGGCGTCCTCGGGGTCGATCCAGCGGTGGACCGGGTTGTTCTCCAGGGCGATATCGACGTCGGCGAGCGCGCCGTCGGCCAGGTGCGCGGGCCGGTTGCGTGAGCTCGTCCCGATGTTGGTGCGCACGGTCCCCGGGCACAGCACGGACACCCCCACCTTGGACCCCGCGGCCGCGAGCTCCTCGGCGAGAACCTCGGTGAGCGCCACCACGCCGTACTTGGCGACCGCGTAGGCGCCAAGCCGCGCGTGTGCCACGAGCCCCGCCATCGACGCGGTGTTGACGATGTGGCCGCCGTCCGGGTTGGCCTGCAGGATGGGCAGGAACGTCTGGACGCCATGGATGACCCCGTACAGGTTCACCCCGAGCATCCAGTGCCAGTCGTCCATTGTCAGGTCGGCGATCGCGGCCATCGGCCCGATGCCGGCGTTGTTGCAGACGACGTGCACGGTGCCGAACCGGTTAGTCGCCTCCTTCGCGAGCGCCCGGACGCTGTCGACGTCGCTAACGTCGGCGCGGATCCCGATCGCGCCGATCTCGCCGGCCGTCTTGTCCAGCGCGGCTTGCTCGATGTCGGCGATGATCACCTGCATCCCCGCGGCGGCGAGCTGGGTAGCGATCCCCTTGCCGATTCCGGAGGCACCGCCGGTCACCACGGCGACCTTCCCGCTCAGGTCCGGCAGTCCGCTCATCAGGCACCCTCCTGGATTACTGGTCGTAGCGCGGCGGCCGACGGGGCGATCCCGAGCCGCTTGAGCTTGCGGTAGATGGTCGCCCGGGAGATGCCCAGGTCACGCGCGGCGGCCTCGCGGTCCCAGCCAGCGTCGCGCAGCGCGCTGAGCAGCGCCTGCCGTTCGGCCCGCTCCAGCCCGGTGAGACGGCGGCCGCGGGCGGCGCCTGGGAAGCCGTCTGGCAGGTCGTCCAGGGTGATGTCGCAGGACATGGAGCGGACCAGCGCGGTGGCGACGACCTGGCGGAGCTGGCGGACGTTTCCCGGCCAGCCGCTGGCCGCGAGCACCGCGAGCGCCTCGCCGGTGCACCGCGGGCGCGGCCGCTGGGGGCGCAGCTCGGCGATGATCTCGGCGATGAGGGCGGGGATGTCGCCTGCCCGCTCCCGAAGCGGCGGCACGTCGACGATGACAGGGAACCGCTCCACGAGCGGATGCAGGTCAGGGCGTTCCCAGGCGCGCTCGGTCGCGGTGGCCGCAAGCCGTGCCCGCGAAGAGCCGACCAGGCCCGCGACGACCGTCGTCAGCGCCGGGTCGAGGTCGTCCAGGTGCCGCAGGACGACCGTGCCCGCCTGGTCGGCCAGCGCCGCGGCGAGCTGCTGTGCCCAGGCCTGGCGGCCGACCCCGCTGAGCGCGCAGTCCGCCACCATGGGCTGGCCGGGTTCGGCGGTCGGCTCGCGCAGACAGCCGGCCAGTGTGGTCTTACCCGTGCCGCGCTCGCCGCGGAGCAGGACCGGCAGCCGCGCGGCGCGAGCCCGCCCGAGCTGCCCGCGCAGGTGTTCCCGGGTCGCCAGCCGGGAGCCGCTGCC